>NZ_JBSFNC010000185.1:0-15478 GCF_053586895.1 Amycolatopsis sp. NPDC003731
TCGCTAATTACTATTTGGGTCCGTCCGAGGCCCCTATTTATTATTTCGCGACCTTCGAGGAGCGCCGGCACCCGCACCGGCGGAAAGAACGCTCATCACCGCCGCTTTGTCCACATTGCCGTCACCCCGTGGACAACGCGGCCGCACATTCACACATATGAACAACCCACCTGTCGAACCTGTCGAACGCCGCCGCTCGGAGCCGCGCAACCGCCATAGGTAGGAAACTTAACCATCGGATGTTGAACCAATTAGCATCCACAACTACTCGCATTGTCGCGAAACTTTCCAAGATCTACCGCAGATACATCGGAGGTGTTACCGTCCAACCCCAGCCAGCGGAAAGGCGTGCCGCTCAGCGGGAAATGGAGGGCGTCGTGGGACCGGAGCGCGGGCTCGAACAAAGCGGAACTCTCGAACGCGGGCTTGCCGTGCTGGAGCACGTCGGGCGGCACCAGGAGATTTCCACCAATGCGATCGCGCGGCAACTGGGGCTTTCCCGCAGCGCCGCCTACCGGATCGTCGGCACCCTCAAGAACCTCGAGTACCTCGAAGCCGACCAGGTCACCGGGCGGGTGCGGCTCGGCACGCGGCTCGTCGAACTCGGGGCCCGGGCGATGGCCGCCACCGATCTGCACCGGTGCGCTCCGCGGTACCTCGCCTCGCTCGCCGAACGGTCCGGCGAAACCACCTACCTCGCCGTTCCCGACAACGACACCATGGTCTACGTCGCGACCGAACGCAGTGCCAGTGCCGTCACCCTCGCCTGCCGGCTCGGCACGCGGCGGCCGCAGCACGCGACGTCGCTCGGGAAGGCGTGGCTCGCCGCGCTGCCCGAGGCCGATCGGCTCGAACGCGTGCGGCGGATGAAGCTCGACTCGCTCACCCTCAAGACCATCATCGACCCGCACCGGCTGCTCGACGAGCTCGCGAAGACCAGCCGCCGCGGGTGGGCGATCGACGAGGTCGAGAACGAGCCCGACGTCGGGTGCGTCGCCGCCGCCGTGCGGGACCACTCGGGGCGGCCGATCGCCGCCATCAGCATCGCCGGGCCCGCTCCGCGCGTGCTGCGGCGGCTCGACGAACTCGGGGCCTCGGTGGCCGGGACCGCCGCCGCCCTGTCGCTGCGGCTCGGGTACGTCCGGAGCCGGCCGGCCTGACCACCCGCGAAACCGGCAAAGGAGCCGACCGTGACCTGGATCCAGGACTACCAGCCGGCGGGCGGGCTGTGGCTTTCCGCGCTGCTCGCCGCGCTCCCGATCATCGTGCTGCTGGTTTCGCTCGGGGTGATCCGGTTCTCCGCGCACCTCTCCGCGGCACTGGCACTGGTGACGGCGCTCGGCGTCGCCCTCCTGCTCTACCGGATGCCGGCCGCGCTGGCGTTCGACTCCGCCGCGATGGGCATCGTGTTCGGCGTGTGGTCGGTGGCCTGGATCGCCTTCCACGCCGTGTACTTCCACAACGTCACCGTCGCCACCGGCCGGTTCGACGCGATCAAGCGGGTGCTCGCCGGGTTCAGCGAGGACCGTCGGCTGCAGGCGCTGCTCATCGCGTTCAGCTTCGGCGCGCTGCTCGAAGGCGTCGCCGGCGGCGGGTCGCCGATCGCGATCACCGCGGCGATGATGGCCGCGCTCGGGTTCCCGCCGGTGAAGGCCGTCGTGCTGGCACTGCTGGCGAACACCGCGCCGGTCGCGTTCGGCGGGCTGGGCAACCCGCTGATCGTGCTCGGCCGGCTGACCGCGCCGATCATGCACCTCAAGCAGGACCAGGCGACCGAGCTCTTCTCGGCGGCGGTCGGCCGCCAGGTCCCGCTGCTGGCGCTGATCATCCCGGCATTCCTGGTCGTCGTCCTGGCCGGTTGGAAGCGCATGCTCGAGGTGTGGCCGGCCGTGCTGACCGCCGGGCTCGCCTTCGCGGCCATGCAGTTCGTCGCGTCCAACTACATCAGTGCCAGCCTGGTCGACGTCCTCGCTGCACTCACCGCGATGGCCGCGCTGTGGATCCTGACCCGCTTCTGGCAGCCCGTGACGGTGTGGCGCTTCGACGGCGAAGAAGCCACCCCGGCCAAGAGCCTCGGCGCCGCCCGGGCCGAGCGCGGCGCGCTGTACGCGTGGATGCCTTACATCATCCTGATCCTGGCGATCTTCCTGTCGCGGATCGGGACGATCTTCAAGAACCTCCCCACCTGGCTCGACCTGACGAAGCTGCTGCACAAGGCCGACTGGGTCTTCGCCTGGCCGGGGCTGCACAACCACGTCGTCCAGCACCCGCCGATCACCGCCAAGAACGCGCCGTACGCGGCCACGCTGACCGTCGACTTCCTCTTCTCGCCCGGCACGGTCGCGCTGATCGCGGCGGTGATCGCCGGCTTCGCGATGGGCGGGCGGGCGAACCTGCTGCTGACGACGTACGCCAAGACGCTGCACCAGATGCGCTGGGCGCTGGCGACGATCTTCATGATCCTCGCCATCGCGTTCGTGATGAACTACTCGGGCGCGACGCAGACGCTGGGCCTCGCCCTGGCGACGACCGGCGTGGTCTTCCCGCTGTTCTCGGCCTACATCGGCTGGCTGGGCGTGTTCCTGACCGGCTCGGACGCGTCGACGAACAGCCTGTTCGGCCCGATGCAGGTGATCTCGGCGCAGCAGCTCGGCCTGAACCCGATCCTGGCCGGCGCGACGAACACCTCGGGCGGCGTGATGGGCAAGATGATCTCGCCGCAGAACCTGTCGATCGGCGCGACGGCGATCGGGCAGAGCGGCAAGGAGGGCTCGCTGCTGCGGCAGACGTTCCTGTGGTCGCTGCTGCTCACCGCGGTGGTCGGCGTGATTTCGCTCCTCCAGGCGACGATCCTGACGGCGCTGATCCCGTCGCCCTAGGCTGGGCGGCATGACCTCTGAAGCGCTGGCCTCGTTCGGCTACGAGCTCGGGCTCCTCAAGCGCGTCCGCCGGTCGGGCTGGTGGCACGCGGGGGTCCGCGACCCGGAGTCGGTCGGCGAGCACAGCCTGCGCGCCGCCCAGCTCGCGGCGCTGCTCGCGGCGGAGGAAGGCGCGTCCCCGGAGCGGGCGGCCTTCCTCGCGCTGTGGCACGACACGCAGGAGACGCGCACGGGCGACCTCCCGCTGACGGCCGGCGACTACCTGCGCAAGCCGGAGCCGCGGCAGATCACCGCCGACCAGACGGCCTCGCTCCCCGAGCGGTCCCGGGACCTGGTTCGCGAGGCCGTCGACGAGTACGAGACGCGGGAGTCCGCGGAAGCGTTGTGCGCCAAGGACGCGGACAAACTGGAGATGCTCCTGCAGGCCCTGGAGTACCGGGACATCGGCGTCCGCCCGGTCGACGAGTGGATCGAGTCGGCGCGGAAAGGCCTCAAGACGGAGACCGCGCGGAAGGTCGCCGAGGCGGCGATGACGCTGTCCCCGCTCGCCTGGCGCGGCCGCTAACCCCGCGGCGGCATGATCATCGGGCGCCCGGTGCCGAGGCCGCCGTCCACCAGCACGGACGTCCCGGTGAGGTAGGAGAAGCCGGGCGACGCCAAGGCCACGACAGCGGCGGCGATTTCCTTCGGCTCGGCCATCCTCGGCAGGCCGTGGACGTTCAGCGGGCCCCACGCCCGCTTGAACTGCGCCCACTGGTCGTCGGGGATGCCCGGCGGGCGGACGAACGCGGTGTCCGTGGTCCCCGGGTCGATCGACAGCACCCGGATCCCCTGGGCGCCGTAGTCGAGCGCGGCGGCTTTCACGATGCCCTGGACCGCCCGCTTGCTGGCGGTGTACGCCGCGTGCCCGGGCCGGGTGTGCCCGGCTTGCGACGACGCGGTGCAGATGATGACGCCGCCGTTTTCGAGCAGGTGCGGGACCTCGTGCTTGATCGCGAGGAAGACCCCGCGCGCGTTGGTCCGCTGGACGTCCTCCCACTCGTCGACGCCGATTTCGTGCAGCGGCTTCGCGAGGGTGATGCCCGCGTTGTTGAACGCGACGTCCAGCCGGCCCCAGCGGCGCACCACCGTGTCCACAAAGGACTCGACCTGGGCCGGCTCGCGGACGTCGGCCCGGACGTAGCACCCGCGGCCGCGCAACTCGCGTTCCACCTCGCGGCCGAGTTCGGCCCGCCGGCCGCAGAACCCCACCCGGGCGCCCTGGGCCGCGAACGCGAGCGCGGCCTCCCGCCCGATGCCCGAGGTGGCGCCGGTGATCAGCACGACCTTGCCGTCGAACCGGCCCTGCACCGGAGCCGAAGCCGAAGCGCTCGACGCCCCGGCGAGCACGGCCGCCGCGCTCGCGGCACCGCCACCCAGGACGGCCCGCCTGGTCACAGTTTTCCCCACAGTCCCCTCCATTCGGATAGTTTAACTATCTGAAATGGAGAGTACTGCTATCCACCTGAGAGACGCCTCAGCCGGCGACCGCGGTCGCGCGGTCCAGCAGCAGGGCACGTTCGCGGGAGTTCTCCGTCATCTCCGCGGCTCGCCGGAACTCCTGCTCGGCTTCCGCGCGGCGGCCGAGCTTCTCCAGCAGGTCGCCGCGGACGCTCGGCAGCAGGTGGTAATCCTTCAGCGCGGGGTCGCCGGCGACCGCGTCGACCACTTCCAGGCCCGCCGCCGGCCCGTACGCCATCGCCACCGCCACCCCGCGGTTCAGCTCGATCACCGGGGACGGCTGGAGCTTGCCGAGGCCTTCGTAGAGCGCCGCGATGCGGGCCCAGTCCGTTTCCTCGGCCGTCCGCGCCCGGGCGTGGCAGGCCGCGATCGCCGCCTGGGCCGAGTACGGGCCGTACGCGCCTTCGGCGATGTGCTCGGACAACGCCAGCGCCGCGAGGCCGTGCTGGATCAGGAACCGGTCCCAGCGGGCGCGGTCCTGGTCCAGCAGCAGCACCGGCTCGCCGTTCGGGCCGGTGCGGGCCTTCGCGCGCGACGCCTGCAGCTCCATCAGCGCCACCAGGCCGTGGACCTCCGACTCGCCCGGCATCAGCCCGGCGAGCACGCGGCCGAGCCGCATCGCCTCCTCGCAGAGCGCCGGCCGCATCCAGTCGTCGCCGCGCGTGGCCGAGTAGCCCTCGTTGAACACCAGGTAGATGACTTCGAGCACGGACGACAGCCGGGCGACGCGCTCGTCGCCCTCCGGCACCTCGAAGGGCACCTTCGCCGCGGCGAGGGCCTTCTTCGCCCGGACGATCCGCTGGGCGATCGTCGACTCGCGGACCAGGAAGGCGCGCGCGATCTCGTCGGTCGTCAGGCCGCCGAGCATGCGCAGCGTCAGCGCGACCCGTGCCTGCGTGTTCAGCACCGGGTGGCAGGCGACGAACAGCAAGCGGAGGACGTCGTCCTCGATGTGGTCGTCGAGCGCGGCGTCGAAGTCCGGCAGGACGCCGTCGCCGAGCCGCTGGTCGCGCCCGACTTCCTCGAGTTTCTCGGCGTACCGCTCGTTGCGGCGGAACTGGTCGACCGCGCGGCGCTTGGCGATCGTCATCAGCCACGCGCCGGGATTGCGGGGGACGCCGGAGTCCGGCCACTGTTCCAGCGCCGCGACCAGCGCGTCCTGCGCCAGTTCTTCGGCGAGACCGACGTCGCCGCGAGCCATCCGGGCCAGGCCCGCGATGAGGCGCGGCGACTCGATCCGCCAGACCGTTTCGACCGTTCTCCGGGCGTCCGCAACCGTCACCCGGCCATCAGACAGGGTGATCTTCCGCGGTGCAACCCACTACTCGTCGATCGGCCGGATCTCCAGGACGCCCTCGCCCGGGCCGAGGTTCGGGACCTGCTTCATCAGCTCGACGACCTCTTCGAGGGACTCGCCCTTGAGCACCCAGAACCCCGCGATCAGCTCCTTGGTCTCGGCGAACGGGCCGTCGATGACCTTGGGCTCCGCGTCGCCCTGGAACAGGACGCGCGAGCCGTCGGCGCTGGACGTGAGCCCCTCGGCGAGCTCGATCCGGCCCTCGGCGAACAGCCGCTCGTTGAACTTCGTCATCTCGGTCAGCTCTTCGGCGCTGGGCTGGAACCCGGGCGCCTCCGATTCGGGGCTGGCCTTGACGATCACCAGGAACCGCACGGTCACGCCTGCCCGGCGGACTGCGCCCGCAGCCGGCCTTCCATTTCGGCGACTTCCGGCGTCATGTTCTCGAAGTCCGACGCCTCGGCGACCCGGCGGATCTCGACCTCGCCGGCCTGGCCCTCGGGGTTGGGCATCCGCTTGATCCACTCGATGCACTCTTCGCGATCCCGGCACTGCAGGATCCAGAAGCCGCCGACGAGCTCCTTGGTCTCGGCGAACGGGCCGTCGACGACCTTGGGCTCCTCGCTGCCGGAGAAGATGACGCGCGCGCCCTGCGAGCTCGGCGTGAGCCCTTCGCCGGCGAGCAGGACACCGGCCTTGACCAGCTCTTCGTTGAACTTCCCCATCTCCTCGAGCAGCTCGGCGCTGGGGCCCTTGCCCGCCTCGGAGTCTTCGTTGGTCTTGACGATCACCATGAACCGCACCGCGGTCTCCCTTCGTTCGCTTCTGCCTACGCGTCGAACGGCCGGGCACCGGATCGACAGCCGTCGCAAAAAACTTTTGGCGCGGGAAAACTAGCAGCTCAGGGCCGATTCCGGGGGACAATCCGGACCGGGGATCACCGGCCGGCCGCACCGGCCGCCGCGCTCGTGCGCGGGGGCACCCGGCTAATCTGCCCGTCGTGGCGGTACTCCCCGATGATCTCTCCTCCGCGCTCGACGACGAGCTGGCCCGGCACCCCGTGGCCCGGCTGACTCAGTCCGTCGATCGCCTCAGCGCGCGCTACCGCCAAGGTGACGCGGCCACTTCGCCGATCCTCAGCTCCGAAGCCGACATCGCCGCGTACGCCGGCTACCGCATGCCGGCCACTTACGCCGCCGTACACGCCGTCCTTGCCGAAGCGGCCCTACGCGCTCCCGGCTTCGAGCCGCGTACCCAGATCGACGTCGGCGGGGGCACCGGTGCCGCCGTGTGGGCTGCCGCGGACGTGTGGCCTTCGCTGGCCGAGTGCACCGTGCTGGAGCAGGTGGCCGGGGCCATCGGGCTCGGCAAGCGGCTCGCCTCCGGCAGCGGCCGGGGCGCGGTCCGGGACGCCGAGTGGCGGCGCGGGCTCGTCGATCCGGCGTCGCCCGCCCCCGACGCCGACCTCGTCACGCTCTCCTACGTACTCGGCGAGCTGCCGGACGCCACGCGCACCGACGTCGTGCGGTGGCTGGCCGCCAAAGCCACCACCGTCGCGCTCATCGAACCCGGCACGCCGGCCGGCTACGAACGGATCCGGGCCGCCCGGGCCGAGCTGATCGAGCTCGGCCTGCACGTGGTCGCGCCGTGTCCGCACGACGGCGCGTGCCCGATCGTGCCCGGCCGGGACTGGTGCCACTTCGCCGCGCGGCTGCCGCGCTCGGGCCTGCACCGGCGGCTCAAGGCGGGCACGCTCGGGTTCGAGGACGAGAAGTTCTCGTACGTCGTCGCGTCGCGTCTCCGGCCCGAGCGGCCGGAGGCGCGGATCATCCGGCACCCGAAGAAGCACAAGGGCTGGGTGGCGCTGGACCTCTGCACGGCCGACGGGCTGAAGCCGGGGGTGGCGGTTTCGAAGAAGCAGGGCCCGCGCTACCGGGACGCCCGCGACGCCGAATGGGGCGACGGCTGGTCTTCCGCCTGACCCGGCCTACGGCATGTGGACCGTGCGGAGGAACTCCGGCAGCCGCCACGGGCGGCGGCCGCCGACGCGGACCTTGCCGGTGCCCACCGCGCGCAGCGGGGAGATCCGGCCGAACATCATCGGCACCAGGACGGCCGGGTCGAAGGTCAGGCGCGCGTCCGCCGTGCCGTCGGGTTCTTCCGCCCGCAGCTCGCCGTGCTGCAGCACCAGCATCACCGGCGCCGTGTGGTCGGAACGGAACTCCACCGCGACCCGGCGGGGCGACGGCTTGGCGTGGGCGAGCAGGCGTCCGAGGTCGTTGCGGACCATGCCGGTGAAGAACAGGTCCAGGAACATCCCCACGTGCGCCGCCTCGATCCGCCAGTCCTGCCCGCTCGCGCGGGCGATGTCGTGGCCGTGGATCTCCAGCTCGTTGAGCAGGTGCGCGAACAGGCCGGGCAGCGGCACCCGGCTGCCGCCGAGCCAGTCGATCACCTTGTCCGGGCCGTACTCGCCGCCGGCGCGCAGCAGCTCGGCGATGTCCGCGCGCAGCTGCTTGGCCAGCAGGCGCGGGTCACGCTCGGGGTAGGCCTCCTGCGCGACGTCGTTCATCGCCGAGACCGTCTCGATGGTGGCCTTCGCGATCTGCTCCTCCAGCTCCGGCAACGGCAGCGAGCGGCCGTCGCCGTGCACCAGGGCCGTGTAGACGTGCGCGATCCAGCCGACGTGCGCCGCCGTCTCGGCGACCGACCAGACCCCGATCGCCTTGGCGCCCGGGTCCGGCGCGTTCTCCACGATGTCCGCGAACCGCTCGCCGGTCTCCGCCAGCGCGGTCCGCACCGCCTGCCACTGTGCATTCGTCACAGACAAAACGGTAGGCGGCGGAGGCCACACCCGGTTCTTCGAAGGTGCGGTTATCTTCTGCGGGTGACCCGGATCCTGCCCCGGTCGACCCGGTGGCGGGTCGCCCTCTTCGCCGCCCTCGCGTCGGCCGTGGTGCTCGGCTTCGGGGCGTACTGGTTCGTGAACGCGCTGCAGAGCAGCCTCGAACCCAACGCCAGTGCCCGGGCGAGCGACAAGGCCGACGCGCTGCTCGCGCTGCTGAACGCGGGCGTCGCCCCGGCCGACGTGCCGGAGCGGTACCCCAAGGGCGGCGGGTACATGATCAGCCTGCAGGCGGCCGACTGCTCGCTCGGCAGCCCGAAGGAGTTCTCCGGTAGCGAGCCGGTCCGGGTCTACGGGCCGGACTGCGTCATCGTCCAGCCGTTCGGCCTCGACGACCAGCTCTACAGCACGGCCCGGACGAAGGACCGCCACTACGCGGTCGTGTCCGCGGAGAAGCTCGACCCCGTCGGCCTCGAGACGGTGGCCACCGCGCGGCAGCTCCTCTGGGGCGGGGTGCCGGCCGCCTCGCTGTTCATCGGCGCCGTCGCCTGGTTCGCCGTGCGGCGGTCGCTGCGCGCGGTCGGGGCCATCCGGGCCGAGGTCGACGGCGTGCGCGCGACCGACCTCGGCCGCCGCGTCCCCGTGCCCGACTCCGGTGACGAGATCACCGAGCTCGCCGTCACGATGAACGAGATGCTCGCGCGGCTCGACCGGTCCGTGCAGCGGCAGAGCCAGTTCACCGCGGACGCCTCGCACGAGCTGCGCACGCCGCTGGCGTCGCTGCGCACCCAGCTGGAGGTCCAGCTCGCCCACCCCGACCGGCTCGATTGGCGCCGCAGCGTCGAAAACGCCGTCCTGGACGTCTCGCGGATGGAAACCCTCACCGGGGACCTGCTGCTGCTCAGCAAGCTGGACGCCGGCCGGCCGGCCGGGAGCACCCGGATCGCGCTCGCGGACCTCGTCACCGGGCACCTGGCCGGACGGCTCCCTCGCGACGGCGTCGAGGTGCGCCCGGAACTCCACGACGCCCCGGTGGTCCAGGGGCACGCGGGACGGCTGGAGCGCGTCCTGCGCAACCTGGTCGACAACGCCGAGCGGCACGCGAAGAGCCGGGTGACGATCACGCTCGCCGCGTCCGGCGGCCAGGCCGTGCTGACCGTGCGGGACGACGGGCCCGGCATCCCGGCCGAGGACCGCGAGCGCGTCTTCGACCGGTTCGTGCGGCTCGACGACGACCGCGCCCGCGAAGACGGCGGCTCCGGGCTGGGCCTGGCGATCGCCGCGGAGATCGCGCGGGCGCACGGCGGCACGTTGCGCGTCGCGGAGAGCACGTCCGGCGCCTGCCTGGAGCTGCGCTTGCCGCTGGCCTGAAGGCTTCTTCAGCTTGCTTAAGCTCCGGTTCAGCGTGGCCGCACGAGCATCCCGCCATGCTGATCGATCTCGCGCCGTCCCCCGCGCGCACGCGCGAAACCCGCGCGATCCCCTACGTCGTCGCCGCGGTCGCCTTCGCCGGGTATGCCGCCTGGTCGCTGCAGCGGCTGCGGACGTTCGACGCGAGCGGGTTCGACCTGGGAATCTTCGAACAGGCGGTGCGGTCCTACGCCCACGGGCACTGGCCGGTGTCGGACCTGCTCGGCGCGGACTGGCCGACCCTCGGCGACCACTTCCACCCGATCCTGGCGGTGCTGGCGCCGTTCTACCTGCTCTGGCCGTCGCCGGGGTGCCTGCTGGTCGCCCAGGCCCTGCTGTTCGCGCTGTCCGCGGTGCCGGTGACGCGGTGCGCGAGCCGGCTGCTCGGCGCCCGCCGGGGTGCGCTCGTGGGCGCCGGGTACGTGCTCTCGTGGGGTCTGCTGTCCGCCGTCAACTTCGACTTCCACGAGGTCTGCTTCGCCGTCCCGATGCTGGCCTTCACCGCCGAGCACCTGCTGCACGAACGGTGGCGGGCCGCGGTCTGGTGCGCGCTGCCGCTGGTGCTGGTCAAGGAGGACCTGCCGCTGACGCTCGCCGCGGTCGGCGTGGTGCTGGTGCTGAACCGGCAGCGGCGGCTCGGCTGGACGGTGATCGTCTTCGGCGTCGCCACGTCCGCGCTGCTGTTCCTGGTCGTGCTGCCGGCGCTGAACCCGGCGGGCGCGTACGCGCACGGCAGCGGCTTCAACCCGTTCGGCGGGGCGATCGTCAAGGTTTCGATGCTGCTGGCCTTGCTGGCGCCGACGGCGTTCGCGGCGCTGCGGTCGCCGCTGCTGCTCCTGGCGGTGCCGACGCTGCTGTGGCGGCTGGTTTCGGCGAACGACCGCTACTGGGGCCTGGGTTACCACTACAGCGCGGTGCTGATGCCGATCGTGTTCATCGCCGGCGTGCACGGCGCCCGCCGGCTCGCCCGCTGGGTGCCGGTGTGCGCGGTGGTCGCCGGGCTGGCTTCGCTCGGCCTGCAAGCGGCGCACCTGACCGACGGCGTCTGGACGCCGGCGCAGCGGGCCGGGATCGACGCGGTCCTGGCGCGGATCCCCGACGGCGCGACCGTGCTGGCGTCCAACCGCCTGGCCCCGCACCTGACGTCCCGCTGCACGGTGCGGTTCTTCGACGGCGTGACGAACGAGCGGCCGGAGTGGGTGGTCGTGGCGCAGCCGGAACAGTCCTGGCCGACGACGCTCGCGACGAAGGCTGCGGCGCTGGCGGACCTGGAAACCACGGGGTACCTGCGCGTCGACGGGACGGACTCCGTCGTGCTGCTCCACCGTGAGTAGGGAACTCGCAGCGGTAACCGGCCAGTCGGGGGGCGTGCCGGCCGGTTACCGCCGCACCGAAGAAGAGGGAACCCTCCGCCAGGAATGACGCCCGGGTCCACGCTTCACTCGATCGAGTGACGTCAGGCCGGATCGGCCAGAATGCCGTTGACATCCGAGCCCGGGTGGGTGGCCGCTTCCGCCGTGTCGACCCTTCAATCACGCGTGTCGACCCTTCGATCACAGGTCTGGAGTTGCCCCGGTGAGGCGGACACGGGGTTTCAGGCAGCTGAGAGTTGACGGTAGTTGGTTCGGGTTTCGGCTGGGGTGTGGTGGCCGTTGGTGGAGTGCAGCTTGGTGTGGTTGTAGTAGTGCAGCCAGGTGAACACGTCCTGGCGGGCTTGGGTTCGGGTCCGCCAGATCGAGACACCGATTTCGGTTTTCAAGGTGGCGAAGAAGGCTTCGGCGACGGCGTTGTCGTAGCAGGACCCGACCCGCCCCACCGACGGGTGGATCAGTCGCGAGGGCGATCGCGTCGCAGACCAGGTCAGTGCGCATGTGGTCGGCCATGGCGTGCCCGACGACCTCACGGGTGTGCAGGTCGATGACGGTGGCCAGATAGAGCCAGCCTTCGAAGGTGGGCAGGCAGGTGATGTCCCCGACGAGCCGTTGGCCGGGCGCGGTGGCGGTGAAGTCCCGCCGGATCAGATCACCGACCGGCGTGACCGGGCCGGCAGCGGGACGGGTGGTGGTGGTGGTGCGGCGTTTGCGGCGGGTGATCCCGGCCAGGCCCGTGTTCGCGCATCAGCCGCTCCACCCGCTTGTGGTTGACCCGGTGGCCGCGGCAGTGCAGCTCGGCGGTGCTCCGCGGGAGCCCGTAGGCCCTGCGGTGCTCGGCATGAATCGAGGTGATCACCCGCACCAGATCGGCCTCGGCTTCCGCCCGCCGGACGCGGCCGGCTTCGGCGGCGACCCACTCGTGGAATCCCTGCCGCCGCATGCCCAGGACCTGGCACAACCGCCTCACGCCGTAGGTGGCGCGGTGTTCGGAGATGAACCGGTAGCGGTAGATCATCGATCCATCTCGCGCGCAAAATAGGCGGCCGCCTTCCGCAGGATCTTCTTCTCCTTCTCCAGCTCAGCGACCTGCTTGCGCAACCGCGTCACCTCATCGGTCACCGCCGAATCCTCCACCGGTCCGGCTTCGCTGGCCTGCTTGGCGGTGTTCACCCACGAGCGCAAGGTTTCGTGATTGACCCCCAGCTCCCGGGCGACCTGCCGCAACGGCCGATCACTCGAGTTCACCAGCTCAACAGCGTCACGACGGAACTGCTCCGGATACTTCGACCTGCCAGACACCAGGACATCCTCTCTCCAGACCACCGTCTGGAATCAAGGTGTCCGGCCCCAAGGGGCAACTCCAGGTCGTGAGAGTCAACGCGACCGCTGGACGTCGGTACGGGAGTCAGCTGCGGCCGAAGCAGACGAACGGCATCAGCGGTTCGGCCTGCGCCGCGTCCGCCAAGGCGCGGGCCGGGGGCGTGCCCGCTGCCAGCGCCTTGTGGAACGCCAGCATCACGCCGCCCGCCGTGCGGTCGTCGACCCGGGCCACGCTCGAGACCACCGTGCGGCTGCCGCCGTAGAGCAGCGCCGCCGTGAAGCCGAGGACCTCGTCGCCCGCCCGCACCACCGTCTGGCCGACGTCGCACGAGGACAGCACCACCTGCTCCGGGGCCGTCGCCAGCTGCTGGACGTCGTAGGCCATCAGGGGCCCGTCGGCCAGGTTGAGCCGGGAAAACAGCACGTTCTCCTGCTCGTGGTGGCCGTGTGCGGCGAAGTGGGCCAGGCGGCAGCCGTCGAACGCCTTGAGCGTCGCCGCGACCGTCGCGTCCGGGCCGGTCAGCACCTCGGCGTCCGGGTACAGCGGCGCCAGGCGGGCGACTTCGGCCTCGGCGTGGGTCAGGTCGGAACCCGCGACGAGCAGCGGTGCGCCGGTCGCCCGGCCGGACCGGCGGCCCGCGTCGAACCACGCCGACGACGACGGCGTGACCGTCACCGGGCGGCCGTGCAGCGTCGGCAGCAGCCCCCACGGGATCGCCGACAGCGCGCCGGTCGGCACGACGACGACGTCGAGGTCGCCGAGCCGGGACGCCAGCGGGGCCAGCAGGATCGCGTCCAGCGCGGTGACCTGCGTCCGCACCGAACGACGGATGACCCGGTCCAGCTGCGGCGGCAGCTGGCGCCCGCACAGGGCGTCGAGGTCGCTGTGCAGCCGCGCGACCGGCTCCGCGACCGCCGCCGCCGGGCCGAGCTCGACCAGCGCCACCCGGTGGTTCGCGATCACCTGCGCGCACAACGCCCCGCGGTCGGCCAGGAAGCAGACCATCGCGCTGCCGGTCGCCGCCAGTTCGTCACCGATTTCGCGCAGCTTCGCCTCGGCGTGGTCGGCGTCGACGCCCTCGGCCTGCCAGCCCTTGGCGCGGATTTCCCGTTCCAGCGCGGCACACCGCTTCGCGGCCTGGGCGTCCGGCTTCCCGGCCAGCTCGCCCGCACGGATCTGCATCGACAGGAACCGCAGTTCGGCGACGGCGTCGACGGTCTCCGGGTGCGCCGGCGGGCGCACCGGCCGGAACCGGAACGCCTGCGCGCGCGAGCGGTCGAGCCAGCGGAACACCACCCCCGGCGAGCGCTGGGCGAGCGCGGCGGCGAGCCCCGCGTCGGCGAGTTCCTTGCCCAGCGACGTCGTCCCGGTCTGCAGGTCGACGCTGCCGAACCGGCTGCGGTGCCGCTGCAGCTGCGTCAGCCCGGCCCGCGCGTTCGCGAAGGTGACGCGCCGGTGGCCGCTCGCGGCCCCGAGTTCGGCCAGCGCGAGCCGCCGGACCAGGCGGTTTTCCAGTGGCGCGGTCCGGCGGTCGCGCGGCGCGATGCCGGCGCGGGCGCCGTCGAGGTCGCCGAGCGCGATCCGGGCCCGGGCCGCCAGCAGGGCCGCGATTTCGGCGTCGTTGCGCAGGCCCAGCCCGGTGAGCCGGTCCGCCAGCGCGGTCGCCTCGGCGGAGACGCGGGCGATCCGGCGTCCGGCCGCGAAGTCCGCGCGCAGCACGGTCAGGTGCGCCACCGCCGCCCAGGTTTCGTTGCCACGACGGCGAAACCGGCGTTCGGCCCGCCCGGCCCAGCTCCGCGCGGCCGCCGGGTCGCCGCTCGCCAGCGCGGCCAGCGCCCTGGTCAGCTCGGCCTCGGCGTGTTCCTGGTTCATCCGCAGCCGCGGGAACTGCTCGAGCGCCGCGTCCAGTTCGGCGGCGGCTTCGTGCGGCAGCCCGGCGGCCAGCAGCGCCCGCGCCTTATCGACGGCCAGCACCGGCAGCATCCCGACGCTCTGCTCGGCGTAGAACCCGCTCGCCGCGTCGAAGTCGCGCAGCGCGCCCGGGATGTCGCCGGTGAGCACCCGCGCCTGGCCGCGGCCGTGCGCGGCTTTGGCGAAGATCCGGGCCAGGCCGTCTTCTTCGGGCTGGGTGGCCCCGATCTGCTCGCACTGGTCGAGGTCGGCGAGCGCGAGCCGGACGCGCCCGGCGTATTGGTGCAGCATCGCGCGGTTGAGCAGCGTCCGGGCGAGCACGACGAACTCGCCGGCCTGCCGCAGCAGCGGGATGGCCTCGTCGAAGCAGGCGAGGGCTTCGTCCATCCGGCCGATCAGGATGAGCACGAGACCTCGTTGCTGGCGCAGGATCCCGCGCCCGGCGTCGGACACGAGGACGTCGGCCTCGTCGAGCAGGGCGAGCCCGCGGGCGCTGTTGCCGAGCGCGGTTTCGACGGCGGCGTAGGTGCCGAGGACGCGCGTGGCGAGGTCGGGCCAGGCGGGCCACCCGTTCGGAGGTTCGGTGGCGGGCAGGCCGAGCAGCCGCGCGGCGGACCGGATCAGCCGGCCGCCGACCACCGGCTGGCCGTTGTTGGTCGCCGCGACCGCCCGGCGGTGCAGGTCGCGGACCCGGTCTTCGACCCTCGGCGACGCGACCACGGGCTGCCCTTTCGGCCGGGGAAGGACGCCCCGGATCGTACCTCCGAGTCAGAGGTATCAGGCAGAGCTCGCGGACCGCGGATTCTCCCCGCCCCGCCCGCGGCGTCGCGAATGACTCATTCGGGAACCGCGCCTGGCACGAAGGATGCACCGCGATCTCCAGGCCGCAAGCGGTATCCGGAGCGACACCGTCCAGCGCGTCCTCGGCAGCCGGTGCCCCAC
>NZ_JBSFNC010000186.1:0-15471 GCF_053586895.1 Amycolatopsis sp. NPDC003731
CATTCGGGACGTGGGAGGTCCCGAATGAGTCATTCGCGACCTCCGCGGAACCGGAGCGGGCGGAGCGGCCGGAGCGGGCGGAGCGGGCGGAGCGAGCGGAACCGGAACGGGCGGAGTGGGCGCATCAGGCGAGTGTGAAGCGCGAAGCCGCCTGCACCCCGGCCTGGAACCGGGACACCGCGTCGAGGTTCTGCAGCATCGCGGCGATGTGCCGCCGGCAGGTCCGCACCGACATCCCCAGCCGCCGCGCCACGACCTCGTCCGTCAGGCCCTGGGCCATCAGCCGGGCGATCGTCTGCTGCATGTCGTGGGCGATCTCGCCGCTGTAGCCCTGGTCCTCGGCCGCGAACGGGGTTGCGCCGTCCCACAGCTGGTCGAACAGGCCCAGCAGGAAGCGCACCATGCCCTGGTCGCGGACGCGGCGGGCGGACAGGTCGGCGACGTCCAGGGTCACCGCCAGGGACCGGTCGAAGACCACCGCCGCCTCCGGGACGCGGCTCAGCGTGCGGATCTGCGCGCCGCGGCCCGCGAGCTGCGTCAACCGGGCGCGGGCCGCGTACCCGGCGCGGCTGCGGTGCGGACAGACCACCCGGACGCCGACGCCGTCGCCCAGCACCGAATAGCACGCGTCCAGCAGCTCGTCGACCAGGTCGTCGGCCGCCTCGCCGGGGTGGAGGACCACCAGCTCGTCGCGGCAGACCTCGGCCGCCAGCTTGATCAGGCCGCGGATCTCGGCGACGCCTTCCAGGCGGTCGAGCGTGCCCGCGGCGCCGGCCGGGGCGCCGGTGATGCCGTCGATGCGCTCGCGCAGGCGGTCGGCCATTTCGCGGCGCTCGTACATCGCGCGCTCCAGCGGCGTCACGACGAGCTCCGCGGCCGCCGAGGGTTCCCGGGGGACGAAGCCGTCGGCGACCGCGCGCAGCAGGTGCAGCTCGACGAGCCTGGCCGCGGCCGCGTGGACCGTGTCGGCGGGCAGGCCGAGGTGCGCCGCGGCGGTGTCCACGGACGAGATCCGGCCGCAGCGCGCCGCGTAGCGGTACAGCTCGGCTTCGGGGTCGGGCTCGGGCACGGAGAACGCCCCGAGCGGCGGAAGGGTGGCCGTCGACATCGTGCCTCCAAAGGTCTCGCTTCTGGCACTTCCCACCGTCGCAGCCGGTCTTCTCGGGGTGCTCTCACGCCGCTCTCGCCCGGTGGTGGCGCGATGAGAGCGCGGTGATGGCCGGGTGATTCCGGCCGGTGGTGTCCTCGGGGGGACACGGTTGACCGCCGAAAGCGAAACAGGGTGACGAAATGCCTGACACACTCCCCATCCCGCCGGGGTTCCTCGAGATCCTGATCGCGCACCTGCCGTACGCGCTCGGGGACCGGATCGCCGAGGACGACGACCTCGCCGCGCTCGGGCTCGACTCGATGGGCGTGGTGCAGCTCGTCACCGACCTGGAGGAGACCTTCGACTTCGAGCTGCCCGACGAACTGCTCACCGAGGACACCTTCGCCACCGCGGGCAGCCTGTGGGCCGCCGTCGCGGAGTTCGTCGCCCCGGAGCCCGCCGATGTCTGAGGCGGCCGCCCCGGTGCGGCTCGACCAGCTCCTCACCCGCGGCGCGCCCGGCGACCCGGCCCTGACCTACAAGGACCGGACGCTGACCTACGCCGAGCTCGCCGACCAGGTCGCGCGCGTCGCCCACGGGCTGCGCCGGCTCGGCGTCCGGCGCGGCGACCGGGTGGCGGTGTACGCGGAGAAGCGCCTGGAGACCGTCGTCGCGCTGTTCGCCGCGTCGGCCGCAGGCGCGGTGCTGGTGCCGCTGAACCCGCTGTTCAAGGGCCGGCACATCGCCCACGTCGCCACCGACTGCACCCCGAAGGTGGTGCTCACGACCCCCGAGCGGCTGACGACGGTCCGGGACGTCGGAGGTCCCGAATGAGTCATTCGCGGCACCGGAGACGGCTCACCGCATCCCCGGCCGCCGCCGCGCGGAAGGGGCCGTGGAGAGCCGCCCACTGCAGGAGCATGATCGTCTTGGCGTCGGCGATCTCGCCCGTGCCGATCATCTTCAGGGCCTTGGTGAACGGGAGCTCGAGGACCTCGATGTCCTCGCCCTCTTCGGCCAGGCCGCCGCCGGCGCCGCGGTCGGCCGGGTCGTACGGCGCCGCGTAGCAGTGGAGGCGCTCGGTCACCGAGCCCGGGCTCGTGTAGACGTCGAACACGTGCTCCAGTGCGCCGATCCGCACGCCCGTCTCCTCCTCGGCCTCCCGCCGGATCGCCGTCTCCGGGTCGTCCGCGTCCAGGAGGCCCGCCGCCGTCTCGACGAACATGCCGTCGGGGTGGTCGTTGACGTACACCGGGTAGCGGAACTGGCGGGTCAGCAGCACCGTGCCGCCCTGCGGGTCGTAGAGCAGCACCGTCGCCCCATTGCCGCGGTCGTACGTTTCGCGCTGCTCGGTCGTCCAGCGGCCGTCGGCGTGCTGGTAGTCGAACGTCGTCCGGCGCAGCACGTACCAGGCCGACGACAGCAGCTCCACGTTCGTGACCCGGACACGCGGGTTGCGGGACAGGCTTGTCGAAGAGGTCATGCCGCGACCATAATGTGCAGGACTCGGAAATAACAAGGAGGATCGTGCATGCTGGTCGGGGAACGCCGTGAACTGCTGCTCGCCCGGCTGGCCGCCGACGGGAAGGTGCTGGCCAAGGACGTCGCCGCGGAACTCGGGGTCTCCGAGGACAGCATCCGCCGGGACCTGCGCGACCTCGCCGCGGCCGGGCTCTGCCAGCGGGTCTACGGCGGTGCGCTGCCCGTCTCCCCCGCCGTCGCCGACTACGCCGGCCGGACCGCCATCGCCCGGAACGGCAAGGACCGGGTCGCCAAGGCCGCGGCCCCGCTGATCCGGCCCGGATCGACCGTCATCCTCGACGGCGGCACCACCACCCTCGCGGTCGCGAAAGCCCTCCCCCACGACCTCGAGGCCACCGTCGTCACGCACAGCCCGACCGTCGCGGTCGCCCTGCTCGACCACCACGGCATCGAGGTCTTCCTGCTGGGCGGGCGGCTGTTCCGGCACTCCGCGGTCACCTGCGGCGCGGCCGCCGCCGAGGCCGCCCAGTCGATCAGCGCCGACGTCTTCCTCCTCGGCGTCACCGGCGTCCACCCCGAAGCCGGCCTGACCACCGGCGACGCCGAGGAGGCCGCGATGAAACGCACCCTGGCCCGGCGCGCGGCCGACACCTACGTCCTGGCCAGCGCCGAGAAGCTCGGCGCGGCCTCGCGGTTCACCGTGCTGCCCCTCGCCGACGTCGCCGGGATCGTCACCGACGCCGAAGACCAGAACGTGCAGAAACTTGCAGACCAGGGTGTGCCGCTCCTGAGAGCTTGACCTCGGCGTACCACTCCCGCCCGGCCACCAGCCCGAACAGCGGCGCCGGCAGCCACACGAGCACCCGCAGCACCGCCGAAAGCCGCCCGCTGCCGCGCACGTCCGACACGTGCGCGGCCAGCGCCGCCTGCTTGCGCGCGGCGAACCGCCGCACGTCGAACCGGTGCGTGATAGCCGAGGCGGGGCGGTAGCCGAGCGCTTCGACGTCGTAGTCGAACGGGATCCGCAGCGCCTTGACCACCCGCACGAACCGCTGCGCGAAGTCGCGGGGCAGGGTGGCTTCCAGCAGCCGCGTTCCGGTCAGCCGGGCCGCGCGGCGGGCCACCTGGTGCACCTTGACGTGGTCGCGGTGCCCGTAGCCGCCGTTGGCGTCGTAGCCGAGCAGCAGGTCGGCGCGCTCCTCGTGCAGCACGGCCGCGAGCCGGTGCGCGGCTTCCTCGGTGTCCGCGCGGGCGAAGCGCTGCCGCCCCGGCGGGTCGGCGAAGAGCCGGGGACCGTGGCCGCTGTCGGCGTAGCCCAGGTGCACGACCCGGTGCACGCCGAGGATGGCCGCGGCCGCCTCCAGCTCGGCCCAGCGTGGCGTCGGGTGCTCGGCGGCCATGCCGTCGGTGGCCACGACGACCACCACCCGGTGCCCGTCGGCCGCGGCCCGGGCCAGCGTGCCGCCGCTGAGCAGGACGGGGTCGTCTGCGTGCGCGTGGAAGGCCACAATGGTCGTCACCGGGCCATCATGGCCCAGAACGGCCGAAAACGGCTCAGGCGCGCTTGACGAGCCGGCGCAGCTGGTGCCAGCGGCGTTCGAGGCCCCACTTCGCCACCCGCAGGAACGCCTCCTGGATGATCGAGCCGTTCATCTTCGACTCGCCGATCTCGCGCTCGGTGAAGGTGATCGGGACCTCGACGATCTCGAAGCCGGCCTCGTCGGTGCGGATGGTCAGGTCGATCTGGAAGCAGTAGCCGTGCGAGTTGACCTCGTCCAGGGCCAGCTTCTCCAGCACCGGACGGCGGTAGGCGCGGAACCCGGCGGTGATGTCGCGGACCCGCATGCCGAGCGCGACCTGCGAGTAGAGGTTCGCGCCGCGGGAGAGGACCTGGCGCTTGAGCGGCCAGTTGACGACGCTGCCGCCGGGCACGTACCGCGAGCCGATCGCCAGGTCGGCGTCGCCGACGGCGTCGAGCAGGCGGGGCAGGTCCTCGGGGGCGTGTGAACCGTCGGCGTCCATTTCGACGATCGTGTTGTACTCGCGGGCCAGGCCCCAGCGGAACCCGGCGATGTAGGCGGCGCCGAGGCCGGCCTTCTCGGTGCGGTGCAGTACGTGGACGTGGTCGTTGGCCGCCGCGCGCTCGTCGGCGAGCTCGCCGGTGCCGTCGGGGCTGCCGTCGTCCACCACGAGCACGTGCACGTCCGGGAGTGCCTTGTGCAGGCGGTCCAGGATCGGGCCGAGGTTCTCCCGCTCGTTGTAGGTGGGGATCACCACCAGCACCGGCTCGATTCCCCGGGCCCCCCGCGGCGCCTGCGACATCCGTGCTCCTCCGATATCCGCGGCGGTCAGTCCGCCGCTTCCCCTGCCGTGCCGGCGCTGGTGCGCCGGGTGCGAAAACGGAGTACGAGCCCACCGGCCACCCCGGCGATCGCCAGAGCCAGCAGCCCGTACTCCGTCCACGCACCTAGTTGATCCGACAGCGTAGTCTGCGTCCGCAGCGGGACGCGCCCGACCAGGGAATCCGCCGTGAAAAGACCCGTTGAGCTGGTCACCGTCCCGTCGGGCGCGACGATCGCGCTCACCCCGGACACGGCCGACACGACGACGGCGCGGCCGTGCTCGACCGCCCGCAGCCGGGACATGGCCAGCTGCTGGTAGCTCATCTCGCTCTCGCCGTACCAGGCGTTGTTGGTCGGCACGACGAGCAGTTCGGCCCCGTCGCGCACGGCGTCGCGGGCCGGGTAGTCGAACGCCGCTTCGTAGCAGACGAACACGCCGACCTTGGTGCCCGCGGCGGCCATGGCCTGGTTGGTGCCGTCGCCGGGGACCATGTCGACGGTCTCGGAGTCGAGGAACGGCGTGACGAGCTCGGCGACCTTGCGGGCCGGGACGTACTCGCCGAAGGGCACCAGCTGCTGCTTGGCGTAGCGCGGCCCGGGTCCGGTGCGCGGGTCCCAGGTGATGACGGAGTTCTGCAGGTGCCCGTCGGGCAGCCGGTAGATCGCGCCGATCAGCGCGGGCACGCCGAAGTTCGCGACCAGCTGGTCGACCTGCAGGTCCGGGCCGGTGACGGTGGTCGCGCTCTCCGGCCAGACCAGCAGGTCCGGCTGGGGGACCTTCCCGGCCTTGATGCCGGCCAGCAACCGCCGGCTTTCGGCGATGGTGTTGTCGCGCAGCACGGTCCGCTCCCCCTGCAGCGCGAGACCGATGTCCGGGGCGTTGCCCTGGACGGTGGCGACGGTGCGTTCGCCGTCCTGGGCGCCGGTGCCGATGGCCGGCCACAGGGCCAGGCCGGCGACGACCGGCAGCAGCGTGCCCAGGGCGGCGAAGGTCACCGGCCGGGTGAGCTTGCGCACCTCCCACAGCCGGGCGGCGAGAGCGGCCAGGCAGAAGCCGGTCAGGACGACGGCGAGACCGACCAGCGGGGCGCCGCCGACGGAGGCCAGCGGCAGGAACGCGCCTTCGGGCTGGCTGAAGGCGACCCGGCCCCAGGGGAAGCCGCCGAAGGGGAACCACGCGCGCGGCGTCTCCAGGGCGATGAACACCAGCGCGGCCCACAGCGGCGCGGCCGGGAGCCGGGACACCAGGGTGATCAGGCCGCCCGCCAGGCCGTGGTAGAGCGCCAGCGCGAAGGACAGGCCCAGCCACGGCCAGGGCCCGAAGTCGGGGCCCAGGAAGTCCAGGAGCCAGGTCAGCAGCGGCAGGAAGAAGACGAACCCGAACGCGAAGCCGTAGCCGAAGCCGGCCCGGAAGCGGCGGCCGCGCAGGACGAGGGCCAGCCCGGCGAAGGCCAGCGGCGCGAGCCACCACAGCGGGCGCGGCGCGAAGCTCAGGTAATAGGCGAACCCGGACACCAGGGCCGCGATGGTGCGCAGCAGCCAGGCCGGGGGGAACCGCCGCGTGCGGGCGGGCTGGTGCTGGGCGCCCGGTTCGGGGTCGGCCACGGTGACTGCCACAGGTGCCAACTCTAGGAGATCGTGTCGTGGAGGACCTCACCCGCGCGGACCGTGCGCAGGCACCGCGGGAGGGTGGCGTCCGGTTCCAGCCTCGGCAGCGGCGGCACGCCGGCCCGCGGGTCGGTGGACCAGCGCTGCACGCGGCTGTCCGGGGTGGCCACCACGAGGTCGGCGGCGTCCCAGATCGCGTAGTGCGCCGGCGCGCCCGGCACGAGGCTGCCGGTGACGCCGTCGTTGACGCCGGCCGCGCGGTGCCCGGCGCGGGTGTGGGCGGTGAACGCCGCCCGCGGGGACAGCCCCGCGCCCGGCGTCCGGTGGTAGGCCGCGGCGCGGACGCTCGCCCACGGGTCGAGGGGCGTCACCGGCGCGTCGGAGCCGAAGGCGAGCAGGACGCCTTCGGCGGCCAGGGTCGCGAAGGGGTTGAGCCCGGCTGCGCGGTCCGCGCCGAGGCGTTCGGCGTACATGCCTTCCGGGCCGCCCCAGAGCGCGTCGAACAGCGGCTGCATCGAGGCGGTCACGCCCCAGCCGGCCAGGTGCTTGGCCTGCTCGGCGGTGACCATCTCCAGGTGCTCGAGCCGGTGGTGGCGGGCCGCGAGGGCGCGCTGCCCGACCTCTTTTTCGGCCAGCCGGAAGCCTTCGACGACTTCGGCGACCGCGGCGTCGCCGATGACGTGGAAGCCGGCCTGCAACCCGGCTTCGGTACAGGCGGTGAGGTGTTCGGCGATGCGGGGGGCGTCGAGGTAGCGCGTGCCGGTGCTCGCGTGGTCGGCGTAGGGCTCGGTGAGCGCGGCGGTGTGGGAGCCGAGGGCGCCGTCGACGAACAGGTCGCCGGCCAGGCCGCGGGCGCCGAGGTCGCGGGCGGTGCCGACGGCGCCGAGCTCGCCCCAGTACCCGACGACCTCGGGCGTGCCGGGTCCGGTGAGGGTGAGGAGGGCGGCGAGGTCGTCGCGGCCGGAGATGTCGGGGCCGGCGCATTCGTGGACGCTGACGATGCCCTGCTTCGCGGCCTCGGCGAGGAACGCCCGCTGGGCGCGTTCGCGCTGCGCGGGCGTGATGGCGGCGCGCACGGCCGCGCGGACGGCGTGGTGGGCGGCGCGGGTCAGCGGGCCCTCGGGTGACCAGCCGTCGGCGTCGCGGGCGGTGGGGGCCAGCTCGACCAGGGCGGTGGAGACGAGCGCGGAGTGGACGTCGACGCGGCTGAGGTAGACCGGTGTGCTCCCGGCGGCGGCGTCGAGCTCGGCGCGGCTGGGCAGGCGCGGGTCGGTCCAGGTGGTCTCGTCCCACCCGTGGGCGAGCAGGACCTGGCCGCCCACGGCGGCGTCGCGCACGCGGGCCAGCAGGTCGGCGCCGCTGCGGACGCCGGTGAGGTCGAGGCCGGTCAGGTGCAGGCCGGTGGCGGTGGCGTGGACGTGCGCGTCGACGAACGCGGGGGCGACGAAGGCGCCCTGGAGGTCGATTTCGCGGGCGCCGGGGTGCAGGGCGCGGGCCGGGGCGTCCTGCCCGACCCAGACCACGGTGCCGCCGGTGACCGCCATCGCCGTGGTGTCGGGCCCGGCGGGGGTGTAGATGCGCCCGCCGAGCAGGAGCGTCGTCTGTTCGTCCGTCACGCCCCTGAGTCTGCCCCCTGCGTCCAGGTGGGGGACGTCGCCCCGGCAGGCAGGAAGATTTACTCCGTGAGAACGTTATGACAGGATATTTTAACGCGTTCCCGACGACTAGGAGTACAAGTGACTGCGATCCAGGAACCTGTGACGCCTGCCGCCGCCTTCGACCAGCCCTACGAGTACGCCCGCGCCGAGCTGGTGGAACCCGACTGGCGCCGCTTTCCTGGCTGGCACGACGTGACCGAGGCCGAGTGGCGTGACGCGCAGTGGCAGCGGGTGCACTGCGTCCGCAACGTCAAGCAGCTGCGCGCCCTGATGGGCGACCTCCTCGAGGAGCGCTTCTACGACGACCTGCTCGCCGACCAGCGCGAGATGGCCACGATGTCGATGCTGCTGCCCCCGCAGATGCTCAACACGATGGCCCCCACGGCCGGCACCGACCCGGCCAAGGTGACCGAGGCGTTCTACGCCGACCCGATCCGCCGCTACATGCTCCCGGTCCGCAGCGACCGTGATCCGGTCTGGGCCAGCCACCCCCACTCCGAGCGCGACTCGCTGCACGAGGCCGAGATGTGGGTCGTGGAGGGCCTGACCCACCGCTACCCGACGAAGGTGCTGGCCGAGATGATCTCGACCTGCCCCCAGTACTGCGGCCACTGCACCCGCATGGACCTCGTCGGCAACTCGACGGAGACGGTGGAGAAGCACAAGCTGACCCTCAAGCCGGTCGACCGCCAGGACGCGATGATCGCGTACCTGAAGAAGACCCCGGGCGTCCGCGACGTCGTGGTGTCGGGCGGCGACGTGGCCAATGTCCCGTGGCCGCAGCTGGAGTCGTTCCTGATGCGCCTGATGGACATCGAAACGGTCCGCGACATCCGCCTGGCGACGAAGGCCCTGGCGGCCCTGCCGCAGCACTGGATCCAGCCGAAGGTGGTCGAAGGCCTGGAGCGCGTCGCGGTGACGGCCCAGCGTCGCGGGGTCAACCTGGCGATCCACACCCACGTCAACCACGCCCAGTCGGTGACCCCCCTGGTGGCGGAGGCGGCCCAGACGGCGTTGAACGTCGGGGTGCGGGACGTGCGCAACCAGGGCGTGCTGATGCGCGGGGTGAACGCCACACCGGCGGCGTTGCTGGACCTTTGCTTTGCGCTGCAAGGGGAAGCGAACATCCTGCCGTACTACTTCTACATGTGCGACATGATCCCGAACGCCGAGCACTGGCGGGTCGCGGTGTGGGAGGCGCAGGAGCTGCAGCACTCGATCATGGGCTACCTGCCCGGGTACGCGACCCCGCGGATCGTCTGCGACGTGCCGTACGTCGGGAAGCGGTGGGTGCACCAGCTCGCGGAGTACGACCGGGAGCTGGGGATCTCGTACTGGACCAAGAACTACCGGACCGGCATCGAGCTGGACGACCCCGAGGCGCTGCAGCGGCGGTACCCGTACTACGACCCGATCTCGACGCTGCCCGAAGCCGGTCAGACCTGGTGGGCGAACCGGGCCGACTGAAGCACCGGGCTGAGGACGGGTCTGTCGACGGACTGCAACCGAACCGTCGACGGTGGCTGCAAGACTCTGCCTGCCTCAGGGCGGGCACCGTCTTCGGCTCCCCTGCGTGGCGCGCGCGGCGAGGGGCGCCCGCGGTGGAGTTCGGGGGGAACGGTGAACCAGCAAGCGAACGAGCTCGCGTGGACGCCCGCGCGGCCGGCCCGTCGGCACCTGAACCGGCGTCGTCCCGATATCGAAGTGGTGCCGGACGTCGCGGTGCCGACGGTGGTGCTCGCGGACACCCGGCCGGCGGTGCGCCGCGGCGTGCGGTCGATGCTCGAACGCTCCGAGGCGATCAGTGTGGTCGGCGAAGCCGCCACCACGGCCGCGGTGCTCGCCGAGACCACGCGGTTGCGGCCCGACGTGCTCGTCACCGACCTGCAATTCGGTGACGACGACGGCATCGCGGTGATCGCCAGGATCGTGCGCGCCGCGCCGGGAACGGCCGTGCTCGTCTTCAGTGAGGTCGACGCCGACCGCACGATCACCGCGGCGTTCCAGGCGGGGGCGCGCGGGTACCTGATCAAGGACGCCGGCGCGGACCAGATCCTCCGTGGCGTGCAGGCGGTCGCGGCGGGTGAGCTGATCGTCGGCCGGGCGATCGCCGGGCGGCTCGGTGCCTGGCTGCGTCCGGGCGCCGAGCTGGAGCCTTACCCCTTCGCGCAGCTCACCGCGCGCGAACGAGAAGTACTCGACCGCATCGCCGCCGGCAAGTCGAACTCCGCGATCGCGAGCGAGCTCGCCCTCACGCCGAAGACGATCAGCAACCGGGTGTCCGCGATCTTCGCCAAGCTCGGCACCGCCGACCGCGCCCGGCTCATCGTGATGGCCCGCGACGCGGGGCTCGGCCTGGACTGACCCGGGACGGCTACCCCGCCGCCCGGGAACCGGACCCCGGTTCCCGGGCCGGGCTCAGCTGGTGAGGCCCAGGCAGAGGCGGAACTCCGGAGTCCCGCCCAGCAGGTGCGCCCCCGCCGACTGCAGGATGCGGTCCTGGGCGAGCAGGTGCTGGCACATCGTCGTGGTGTCGCGGAGCCAGCGGTCCAGGGGACCACTGCGGTGGATCGAGCCGGTCTGCATCAGGTCGTACAGGCGCGCCACGACCGAGCGGGCCGTGCGCAACGCGTGCAGCCGGGACAGCGGCAGCGCCGCCTCCAGCTCCACCGGAACCTCCGCGCCCGCCGAGAGCAGCTCCCACTGCTCCCGCATCGTGCTGTACACGCCGGCGCGAGACGCGATGAAGTCGGCTTCGCACTCCGCGAGCGTCACCTGCATCCGCCAGTTGTCCGCCCACGGCACCCCGGTCGCCCGGTCCACCCGGGTCCGCACGATTTCGCGGACGTGGTCGAGCGCGGCCCGCGCCACCCCCAGCGGCACGCCCGGCACCGTGCGCATGAACGACTCCGGCCGCGTCAGCGGGCTCGGCCTGCCGTGCACCGTGTCGAACGACAGCGTGCGTTCCTCGGGCACGAACACGTCGGTGATCGTGTAGTCGCAGCTGCCGCTGCCGGCCAGGCCCGTGGTGTGCCAGTTGTCGATCACCTCCGCCTCCGAGGCCGGCACCATGAACAGGCGCGAGTCGTGCGGGTCACGGCCGTCCGGGCTGGGTTCCGGCTTGCCGTCGCGGTAGAGGAACGCGCCGGAGATGACCCAGTCGCAGTGGGTGATCCCGCTGCCGAACGTCCACCGCCCGGTCAAGCGGTACCCGCCGGGCACGCGCTCGGCGCGGCCGGCCGGGAACAGCATGCCCGCGGTGATCAGGTCCAGTCGCGGGAACATCTCCCGCGCGGCGGCGTCGGACAGGAACGACGCGTACAGCCCGGTGCCGGACCCGATGATCGCGCACCAGCCGGCCGAGGTGTCCCCGTACGACAGTGCCTCGATCACCTCGGTCTGCTCGATCGACGTCAGTTCCGGGCCGCCGAACTCGCGCGGGAACGTCATCCGGAAGACTCCGGTGTCGCGCAGCAGCTCGACGATGTCCGGGGGCAACCGGCGGGCCTGTTCGAACTCGGCTGCTCGCTCACGCAGCACCGGCGCCAGGGCCTTCGCCCGGGCCAGGATCTCTTCGGCCGTCCGCGGCGGCGCCGGGCGGGTCATGCTGCCGGCGGTCATGCGTCCACGTCCAGCAGTCCGGCGGGCATCACGAACGACGGCCCGGGCTCGGGTGGGCCGAGCGGGGCTGCGTCGACTTCGACGAGGGCCGCTGCCGCGTCGAGCCGCCCGCCGCAGGTCTCCACGTCCTCGCCTTCGCACACGACGAACGAATGCCGGGCCAGGTAGCCGCCCGGGGGCAGCCGCAGCGACGCGCCGGGTTCGACCATCCGCGCCGCCGTGACCAGCCCCGGTGCCTCCGTCGGCACGGTCACCGATCGCACGACGCAGTCGTGGTCCGGGCAGCCGAACCGAATGCCCGCGACCGACCGGCGGGTGGGTGCCAGGTCCGGCCGCCGGCCGGTGGCGACGTCGAAGAGCACCTCGCCGGGGTCGATACCGGTCGCGGTCAGCCCGAGGAACGGGATGAGGTCACCGCCGAGCCTGCCGTTGACCTCGATGATCAACGGCCCGCGTTCGGTGAGCCGGACCTCGGTGTGGGTGATGCCGTCTTCGACGCCGAGCAGCCGGTGCGCGCGGACGAGGGTGTCCATCAGCTCGCGGTCGTCGAGCAGCGGGTCGGCCGCGGCCACGATGTGCCCGGTCTCCTCGAAGTAGGGCTCTTCGCCGCTTTGCTTGCGGGCCAGGAACATCGGCCGGTACTCGCCCTTGTGGACAGCGGCGTCGATGCTGATCTCGGGTCCTTCGGCGTAGCCCTCGATGAGGACACTGCCGCCGTACGGCGCGTTCTCGGCCCGGCTCGCTCCCGCCGCCACTTCGAACGCCGTCGCGACCTCGGCCGCGTCGGCGGCTCGGACCACTCCGATGCTGGCGCCCATCGCGCGGGGTTTCACCACCACCGGGTAGCCGATTCCGCCGGCCGCGACGACGGCTTCGCGCACTGTCGTCGCGGCCGCGAACCCGGGCTGGTGGAGACCGCCCGCGGTGAGCACCGATCGCGTCCGGTACTTGTCCCGGCAGCCCTGCGCGCCCCGCACGCTCAGCCCGGGCACGCCGAGTTCGGCGGCGAGCTCGCCGGCGGCCAGCACCACGGGCTCGTCCCAGCACAGCAGCCCGGCGATCGGCGCCCGCGCAGCCACCTCGCGGGCAGCCGCGGTCATCGTTTCGGGGTCGAAAACATCGGTCACGACGATCTCGTCGAAGTACTTCCGCTGCCAAGTCGGCTCGCGGTTGTTCAGCAGCACCAGGTCCAGGCCCGCCGACCGGGCCCGCCGGTGGATCGACCGGACGAGGTATTCGCGGTAGAGCTTCAGCCCGCTGCCGATCACCAGCAGCACGCCGTCGGGCTCGGTCATGCCTTCTCCCCCACGGGTTCCGTCGCGGCGACCACGGCCGGCGCGGTTTTCTGCTTCATGCCCGCCCAGGCGAAGAGCCCGGCGGCGACCGCCATGCCCCCGCACAGCGGCCAGATGCCGCTGCCGAGCCGGGTCCAGGCGAACACCCCGAACGCCGGGCCGAGCGCCGAGGCCAGCCCGATCACCGCGTGCGAGGTGCCGACGTAGCGGGCCTTCACGCGGGACGGCGACTTCGCCGGGTGCGCGAACATGCTCGGGCCGGAGATCATCAGGCCGGACACGAAGAACACCGCGCTGACCAGCACGAGCACGCTGGACCCGGCGGACAGTCCCCAACCCGCGACGCCGAGCGCGAAGACGACGTGCCCGAGGCCGCCGGCCAGCTGCGGCGGCCATCGCGTGACGTAGGTGGTGAGCTTCAGCTCGGTGACGATCAGCACGATGGACGACGTCGCGAGCACCGCGCTGTAGAGCGCCTCGGGGTGCCCGTCGGCGACGATCTGCAGCGGCAGCGCGACGGTGAACTGGGCGTAGACGATCGTGCCGACGAAGACGGCCCCCAGGTAGAGCAGGAACCTGCCGTCGCGGACCAGGGTCGCGTACGCCGAGCGCCGGTCCACCCCGGCCTCCGCCGCTTCCTTTTCGGCCCCGGCGGTCTTCGGCAGCAACGTGAACGCCAGCAGCGCGTACAGGGCCGCGGTGAGGCCGTCCAGCCAGAACAGCAGGTCCCAGTCGAGCAGGATGAGTCCGGCGGCGATCAGCGACGCCAGCGCAGCACCGATGTTGAGCGCGATCCGCATCATCGAGAAGCCCATCACCTGGTGCCGCTCGGGCATCAGGTCGGACAGCAGGACCGCCGCCGCGGGCCGGTAGGCCTGGGTGACCAGGCCGGCCAGCGCCACCACGGCGAACAGCGGCCAGATCAGGTCCGGGCGACCCAGCCACGGGATCGACGCGACCAGCGGTGCCGACGCCGTCATCGACGCCACGATCGTGGCCCGCGGGCCGAGCCGGTGCGTGAGCTCGCCGCCGAGCAGCGTCCCGAAGATCGCCCCGACGCTGTAGGCGACCAGGCACAGGCCCGCGAGACCGACCGAGACGCCGCGCACCGTCAGGTACAGCAGCAGGAAGGTCTGGACGAACGCGCCGAGCTGGTTGACCAGCACACCCCCGAGCAGGTAGCGGACGGGGGTGGGGGTCGCCTTCAGCACGGCGAACACACCCGCCGGGGCATCGTGGCTCATGCCGTCTCCTCTGTGATGGTTTCGACGATCCGGCTTGCGGCCGGCAGCTCGGCGAGGCCGGGCCTGCAAGGACCGGCGACGATGAACACCAGGTCCAGCACCCCGCGGCCGGTGGCGGCCGCGTGCCGGACCGATGCTAGCCGCGCGTTTTTCCTGGCCGACAGGGAAAGCGTTCCCGGGCGGCCGGGAAATCGGCCGGTGCGCCGGGGAACCGTTCGAGGGAGGCGACCATCGAATCGACGGCGAGCTCGGTGCCTGACCCGGCCGTGGCAGGTCAGGATTCCGGAGCGGCCCGGAGGTCTACATTGGACGCTGTGCCCTGCCCGCCTGCGGAGCGTCTCGGGACCCGATCGGCGCCGCCGGGTCCGCCACCGGAAACGGACTTTTCCGGCGCAGGGCGGCAAACCTCAAGCCGGAAAACGCTACCGGCGGGCGCACCACCCGTCCACAGATGACGGCGGTGTCCGCGAACTTCTGCCCTCCCGACCCGGAAACCTGCCCCGTGGGGCAAGCCGGCGCCGATCCGAAGACCACTCTTGGGGGCGTTGCTATCCTCCCGCCGAGTGATTGACACGGTTCGCCGCCCCCTCGGAAAGGTCTCGTAGTAGTGGGAAACCCGCTGGTCGCGGAGACGAAGGACTCCACGAAGGCGTATTCGGGCATTTCGCTGCTGGAGACGGCGAACGACCTGAAGTCGGCCATCGAAAGCGGGGACTGGGCCTCGGTCGCCCTCGGAGCCGTCGGGACGGCGCTGGACGCACTGTCGATGGCAATGGACCCCTTCGGGGCGATCCTCGCCGCCGGAGTCGGCTGGCTCATCGAACACGTCGGACCGCTCAAGGAAGCCCTCAACGGCCTCACCGGCAACGCCGACGAGATCGCCGCCCAGTCGGAAACCTGGAAGAACATCGCGACCGAACTGGGCAGCGTCGGCGAAGACCTGACCGGCATGGTCACCACCGACATCGCCTCCTGGACCGGCGCCGCCGCCGACACCTACCGCCAACGCGCCCAAGACACCGTCACACTGCTGGAAACCGCGCAGAAAGGCTGCGAAGGCGCCTCCAGCGGCGTCAAAACCGCCGGCGAGGTCGTCGCCGCCGTCCGGGCACTGGTGCGCGACATCATCGC
>NZ_JBSFNC010000187.1:0-15458 GCF_053586895.1 Amycolatopsis sp. NPDC003731
GAGAAGAAGTCCTCGGCCGACATCTTGTCGCTGAAGTCCTGCGCGGCCTTCGTGACGTGCGATTCCTCGGCCAGCGGGGCAACGCGGTGGCCGCGGTCAGCACGAGGAACGCCGGCGCGGCCACCCACGCCCACCGCCTGCTCCAGTGCTCCCGCACGAACACCACGGCGTACACCAGCACGAAAACGAGGATGGCGCCCGAGTCCGCGGCGCCCGCCCAGCGCGTCGCCAGCACGTGGAAGACGCTGCTGGCCACGAAGATGAGCCCGATCAACCCGGCGAGCACCCGGCCGGTCCGGTTCCCCGCCGCCAGCCGCCACACCAGCACCGCGGCCACCAGGAAAGCGAGGTTGCTGAGACTGTTGAGCGGTTCACCCCAGAGCCCGGGCGCGAGTCGTTCGCAGTACCCGTCGACGTAGTCCGTCACGCGACCAGCCAACCAGGGGTCACCCGCACGCGGCCAGCCGCTGTTCCAGGAACGCCCGTTGTGGCCGCGAAGCCGGCAAGGCCAGCGCGCGCCGGTAGTGGCGCGCGGCCTCGGTGGCGTCGCCGCCCCGCAGGTACAACGCTCCGAGCGCGGCGGGCAGCGGCAGGTGCCCGGGCAGTTCGGCGCCCAGCGGCGCCAGCTCGGGGATCCCGGCCAGCGGCCCGTCGACCTGGGCGAGCGCGATCGCCCGGTTGAGCCGCACGACCGCCGTCGGCCGGAGGGCCAGCAAGTAGTCGTACAGCGCCAGGATCCGCCGGTGGTCTGGCATCGCCGCGGTGTGGCACAACGCGATGGCGGCTTCGACGTGCAACGCCGACAGCTCCGGCCCGGTGCACGACCGCTCGAAGACCTGTGCGCCTTCTCGCACGAGTGCCGTGTCCTAGCGGGTCCGGTCCTCTTCGCCGATCGGCAGCAGTTCGTTGCGCGCCGCGAGCCCGCTCGCCTGCAGCAGCTGCAACGCGAGCAGCGCACTGACGCGCGGCCGCGCCGTCCGCGCGTCGGCGGCCAGCAGCCGGGTCAACCGATCGCTTCGGCGCACAACTCCCGGCGGACGACCAGTTCACCGGTCGTCGCCTGGTAACCCTCGCTGAACAACAGGTAGAGCAGCACAGGAACATCAACGCCGGCTCGCCGTCGTCCGCCTCGGGCGCGTCTTCGGTCAGCAGGGGCAGCTTCGCCCGCAGTGTCCGTTCGCGGCGGACGACGTCGAGCGCCGGTTGCGCGCGACCCGGAACAGCCAGCCGCGCGGGTTGGCCGACCACCAGGTGCCCGCTATCCCGCTCTCGACCAGCCGGGGATCCGGCTCCGGCGGTTCCGGCGGGAAGACCATGAACGCGGCGAATGTCGGCATGTCCGCTCCTTCGTCCGGGACGACAATGCTCCCCAGACGAACAACGCGCCACGGAATCGACACGACTAGCGTGCGGGGTATGAGCGACGCGGTGAGCCGGTTCCCGGTGACGGAACTCGAAGACCTGCCCGACGACCTCCGCGAGCGCGTCGGCGTGATCGCGGAGAAGTCCGGCTTCGTGCCGAACATCTTCCGCGCCCTCGGCCACCGCCCCGCCGAGCTGCGCGCGTTCCTCGACTACCACGACGCCCTGATGGAACGCAGCGACGGACTCAGCAAGGCCGAACGCGAGCTGGTCGTCGTCGCGACGTCCGGCGCCAACCACTGCACGTACTGCGTCGTCGCCCACGGTGCGATCCTGCGCATCCGCGCCAAGGACCCGGAGCTGGCCGACCGGGTGTCGAGCAACCCGTGGCAGGTGGAGCTGGACGAGCGCGGCCGCGCGATCGTCGACCTGGCACTCGCCCTCGCCCAGGACTCCGCCCTGTTCGGCGAAGGCGACCTCGAAGCCGCCCGCAACGCCGGCCTGACCGAAGACGAGATCTGGGACATCGGCGCGATCACGGCGCTGTTCGCGATGTCGAACCGCCTCGCCCACCTGACCGCGCTGCGGCCGAACCCGGAGTTCTTCCTGCTCGGCCGCGTCCCGCGCTAGAACTCCAGGCGCCAGGTTTCGTCGGTCAGCTTCGGGCCCCAGTCGTCGAACTCCGTCTCGGCGACCAGCTGGAACCCCACCGCGCGGTAGATCGACCGCGCGGCGTCGAGGATGGACACCGTCGACAGCTCCATCGCGCGGTAGCGGTGCGCCCTGGCGAACGCCACGCACTCGGTCACCAGCCGCTTGCCGACGCCGTGGCCGCGCGCCGACGGCTCGATCAGCAGCAGCCGGATCTTCGCCGTGTCCGCGTCCGGGCCCCGGCCGCAGCCGATGCTGCCCACCCGCTCGCCGTCGAGCTCGGCGATCCAGAACGCCTGCCGCGGGTTGCCGGTGTTGTCGAGGAAGTCCGCGGCGAGCCGGGCGACGAGCGCTTCGAACGGGGCACCGAAGCCGTACTCGCGGGCGTACAGCGCACCGTGCCGCTCCACCACCCATCCGAGGTCGCCCGGTCGTGGCGGGCGGAGGACGAGGGCCGGGTCGCGGCGGCGGTCGCCGACGAGGTCGCCGATCGTGCGCATCGCGGTCAGCAGGCGCTGCTGGTCCTCGTCGGCGAAGCGGCGCAGCAGCCCGCCGATCTGGTCGGTCGACCGGCGGTTCAGCACCGCGAAGGCGTCCCGGCCGGCGGCGGTCGGCCGCACGAGCTGGCGGCGGGCGTCCTCCTCGGACCGTTCGCGCACGACCAGCCCGCGGGACTCGAGGCGCGCGAGCAGCCTGCTGGCGTAGCCGGCGTCGAGGTCGAGGCGTTTCCGCAGGTCCGTGACCGGAAGCGGGTCCTGGTGGGCGAGTTCGAAGAGCACGCGGGCTTCCGGCAGCGAGTACTCGGCGTCCGCCGGTCCTTCGTCGAGCACGCCGATGACCGACGTGTAGAGCCGGTTGAAGGCGCGGACCGCGGCCACCCGGTCGGCCAGCTGAGCCTCGTTCATTGACCACCTCAACAAGTTCGTTGACGAAGTCAAAGATTACTGCGGAAAGCGCCGGAGGCAAGAGGGTTTCCGGGGAAATGGGAAACCCCGCGATGCTGCCAGGTCGGGGGTCCGCCAGCATCACGGGGTCGTACTGGATATCGACGCCCCTCCGAGCGGCGTTACACCATGAGCACGATGTGGCCTAGGTCACTCGAATGGGCGACCGCCACGGGGTGAAGAGATCAGCGCATGTAGCCCGAGCGAGCCTGCGCGATCGCGATGAGTTCCTGACGGACCGTCGCGGTGGCGGCGGTGTCGATCGCCCGGTTCAGCGCCCGGCGAGTGCGAGCCTCGGCGCGACGGGCACGGAGCTTGGCGGCGATGTTGTTCATCGGTTTCTGCATCCCCTTCGAGGGTCTTGGTGGCTTGTAGGTCTAGTATGCGCCTTTTTTCACAAGGATGCCAATGAATATCCGGTGACTTGGCGCACTCGCCGATGAATCATCGGCAAACTTGGGTATGAGCCGGAGAGATCGCGGGTGGCGCCGGTCACGGCGAAGCAACCCACTGCAGGCTTCTAGTCGTATCTAGTAAAAACACAAGAAAGCCATAGTGACGCTCATAGACCGCGAGACAGCGGGAAAAGCGCAGGTCAGTCGCGGCCGAGCAGGTAGTGGCCGAAGTGCGGCACGGTGAAGGCGATCTGCCCCCGCTCGGCGGAGTACACGAGGCCCTTCTTCATCAGGCTGTCGCGCGCCGGCGAGAGCGACGACGGCTTCCGCCCCAGGAACACGGCGACGTCGGCGGTGCCGGCGGGCTCGTCACGGCCCTGGGTCAGCGAGGCCATCGCCTGCAGGTACTCCCGCTCGGCCGGCGTCGCCCGCTCGTAGCGCGACCCGAAGAAGCCGACCGCCAGCTCGGACTCCGCCTCGGGCGCCGCGACCTGGACGTCCTTGACGGTGATCGGGTCGGACGGCGCCGCGTCCCAGGCCGCCTTGCCGTAGGCCTGGATGAAGTAGGGGTAGCCGCCGGACGCGTCGAAGAGGGCGTCGAGGGCCTCCGGCTCGATACCCGCGTCTTCGCGTTCGATCGGCGCCATCACGGCGAAGTCGGCGTCCTCGCGGCTGAGCCGGTCGATGCGCGCGTACCGGAAGAGCCGCTCGGAGTAGGACTTCGACGCCGAAAGGACGGCGGGCACGTGCGGCAGCCCGGCCCCGACGACGACGAGCGGCGCCCCGGACTGCGAGAGCTCGTGGCAGGCCGCGCACAACGCCGAGACGTCGTCCGGCTGCAGGTCCTGGATCTCGTCGATGAGCAGGGCAACGCCGGTGCCGACGTCCGCGGCGAGCTCGGCGACATCGGTGAACAGCTCGACGAGGTCGATCTCGATGTCCCCGGAGTCGGCCCGCCCCTGCGCGGCGGGCACGTCGATGCCCGGCTGCCACCGGTCGCGCAGCTTGGCGTCGGGCTTGTTGGCCCGCAGCGCAAAAGCCTTCAGGACCCCGAGCACCTCTTCGACCCGGTCCGGCGCCCGATGCCGCACGGCGAGGTCCCGGATGGCCCGGTGCAGCGCGGCCGAGAGCGGCCGCCGCAGCTCGGCGTCCGGCCGCGCCTCGATCTTCCCGGCCCCCCACTTGTGCCGCACGGCCATCGCCCGCAGCTCCCCGAGGAGGACGGTCTTCCCGACGCCACGAAGGCCGGTGAGCACGAGACTGCGTTCGGGCCGCCCTCGCGCAACGCGTTCGAGAACCACTTCGAAGGCTTTGAGCTCACGCTCCCGCCCGGCCAATTCGGGCGGCCGCTGCCCGGCGCCCGGCGCGAAGGGGTTGCGGATGGGGTCCACTCTGCCAAGCTATCGGCGTTTCTAGCGTGAGCCCGATATTCCGCCATAGACGCCTAGCGCGTGTCGCGCAGGTTCGACCGGATGGCCGAGCGATCCCCTGGTGGACCGAGCGGCGGCAGTGGCGCCGAGAACAGGATGCCAAGCGCATCGAGCTTCGCCGCACGGTCTGCGGCGACTACCTCGCTGCATTGCACGCCGCCAGTGAAGGAATCCGCGACGTTTCGGAGGGGAGCTATTGGCACCGGTGGAGGTGGTCACGGTCGCGAAGCTGGCGTTCAGGCAGCTCCGGGAACTACGCGACCTCGCCGGCGCAGATGCACCGCGAAAGGCCCGGCACTACGACTCGGTACTCGTGGAGTACGGGGTCACGCTGGCCCGGTTGCGCAACTGCATGCGTGAGGATCCCGGCATCCCGGCCGGGACCCGAAAGCTCGAAGTGCGTACATAGAGACGAACAGGTCTGCAGCCCTGCTCGTCCCTACCCCCAGTGCGCCCTTACGACGCACCACTAGTCACTCAGGTTCCGTTCCGCGTAGATCTTCATCGCATCCCGGACGAACTCGGCCGTCGGGCCGTCGAGCCCGTACCGCGGGTCGTCCACGTACAACTGCCCGAGGCCCGCGAAGTACCCCGCGGACACCGACGAAACCGCCGGCCGGAGCCACTCGTGCAGCCGCCGCGTGATCGCCTGGACCTCTTCCGAATCCGGGGCGAGGCCGGAAGCCGCTTCGAACGCGGCCACGATGTCGCGCTGCTCCTGCTGGTGGGCCTCCTTCTCCGCGGCCGGCAACGAGCTCCACCACCGGTCGCCGCGCCGGTACGCGTCAGCGCCCCAGCGGCGGGTGACCTCCTCCTCGTAGGGGGTGTGGTCGAAGCCGTCGAACACTTCTTCCGCCATCAGTCGTTCACCTCCCTTCAGTTTCCGGAGGGTCGTGCGGACCGACTCGATCTGCCGTCCGATCCGCCGCTGCTCGCCTTCGAGCAGCTCCAGGTGGGTCTCCAGCGCCGCGGCGCTGTCCTGTTGCCCGTCGAGCACTTCGGCGATCGCCGGCAGGCCGAGGCCGAGCTCGCGCAGCAGCAGGATCCGCTGCAGCCGGACGAGCGCCTGCTCGTCGTAGTAGCGGTAGCCGTTGCTGCCGACTCGGCTGGGTTCGAGCAGGCCGACCGCGTCGTAGTGGCGCAGCGTCCGGCTCGTGGTCCCGGCCGAGCGGGCGATGTCCTGGATCGACCACTCCATGCCGTCGACGTTAGAAGTTGACGATGCGTCAAGGTCAACCGCTAAGTCTCTATAAGTCTTTCTAGCAACACAGCTATAAAGAGTCAGAAAGCCCGATGAGGATTCGAGCACGGGCCGAGCGGGCACCCACGGAGTAAGTTCGACCAGGCAGCGGCCCCGGATGAGGAAGGCAAACGACCGTGATACTCCGTCGAGTGGCCCGTCCCCTGCTCGCCACGATCTTCGTGACGGGCGGGATCAATGCGCTGAGGCAGGCCGAGGGCCACGCCAAGGCGGCGGAACCGTTCCTCAACAGCACGCTCGAGAAGTTCGGCGACAAGCTCCCGGAGCAGATCCCGCGGGACCCGGTGACGCTCGTCCGGATCGACGCCGCGGTGAAGGTCGGCGCCGGTCTCGCGCTGGCGGCCGGCAAGGCGCCGCGCCTGGCGGCGGGGCTGCTGCTCGGCAGTCTGGTGCCGACCACGCTGTCGACGCACAGCTTCTGGGCCATCAAGGACCCGGGCGAGCGCCAGCAGCAGCAGATCCAGTTCTTCAAGAACGCCAGCCTGGCCGGCGGCCTGCTGCTCGCGGTCGCCGACACGCACGGGAAGCCGTCGGCGGCCTGGCGCGCGAAGCACGCGGCGAAGGACGTCGGCGCCGCGGCCGGGAAGCTGAGCCGCAAGGCCGAGAAGCGCGCGAACAAGCTCGCGAAGCGGGCGCAGAAGGCGCTCCCCAACTGAGCCTATGCGTAAGTGCCACCCTCGGGTGGCACTTACGCATAGGGCTACTTCTCCAGGATCGCGGTGACGCCCTGGCCGCCGGCCGCGCAGATGGAGATCAGGCCGCGACCGGATCCCTTCTCGTGCAGCAGCTTCGCCAGGGTCGCGACGATCCGGCCGCCGGTCGCGGCGAACGGGTGCCCGGCCGCCAGCGACGAGCCGTTGACGTTCAGCTTCGCCCGGTCGATCGCGCCGAGCGGCTCGTCCAGCTCCAGCTTTTCCTTGGCGAACGCCGGGTCCTCCCACGCCTTGAGCGTGGCCAGCACCTGCGACGCGAACGCCTCGTGGATCTCGTAGTAGTCGAAGTCCTGCAGCGAAAGCCCGGCGCGCGCGAGCATCCGCGGCACGGCGTAGGCGGGCGCCATCAGCAGGCCCTCGTCACCGTGGACGTAGTCGACGGCCGCGGTCTGCGAGAACGTCAGGTAGGCCAGCACCGGCAGCTTGTGCGCCTTCGCCCACTCGTCCGTGGCCAGCAGGACCGTCGACGCGCCATCGGTCAGCGGCGTCGAGTTGCCCGCCGTCATCGTGCCGTCGGGGCCGCCGAAAGCCGGCTTGAGCTTGGCCAGCTTCTCCGCCGTCGAGTCCGGCCGCAGGTTCTGGTCGCGCGCGAGCTTGAGGAACGGCGTCACGAGGTCGTCGAAGAACCCGCGGTCGTAGGCGGCGGCGAGCTTCTGGTGGCTGCTCGCGGCCAGTTCGTCCTGCGCCTCGCGGGTGATTTCCCAGACCTTCGCCGTCAGCGCGGCGTGCTCGCCCATCGACAGGCCGGTGCGCGGCTCCTCGTTGCGCGGGATCGCCGGGACGATGTGCCCGGGCCGGATCTTCGCGACGAGCTTGAGGCGGTCGCCGAGCGTCTTGGCCGCGTTGAGCTGGATGAGGATCTGGCGCAGGTCCTCGTTGACGGCGAGCGGCGCGTCGCTGGTCGTGTCGACGCCGCCGGCGATGGCCGAGTCGATCTGGCCGAGCGCGATCTTGTTGGCGACGTTCACGATCGCCTGCAGGCCGGTGCCGCACGCCATCTGGACGTCGGACGCGGGCGTCGCGGGCGAAAGCTTGCTGCCCAGCACGCTCTCGCGGGCCAGGTTGAAGTCCTTCGAGTGCTTGAGCACGGCGCCGGCGGCGACCTCACCGATCACCTCGCCCTGCAGCGAGAACCGGCTGACCAGGCCGTCGAGGGCGGCGGTGAACATGTCCTGGTTCGACGCCTTCGCGTATGGCCCGTTGGACCGCGCGAAGGGGATCCGGTTGCCCCCGATGATGGCGACCTTGCGCACGGCGGGTGTCTTCTTCGGCGGCATGACTTCACCTCTCTGGTCGTGTCCCTCACACTTTAACCTACTCGGGAGTAGGTTAGACTGCGACGTGACGCAGACTGCACGGGAGGCAACCGATGGCTGACAGGTACCAGCAGTTCACGAAAACCCCGTTGGGGAAGTTCGTGGTGCCGAAGCTCGGCCTGCCGAACCCCGCGACGCTGCGCCGCTACAAGCCCGGGCAACCCGCTCTCGAGGGTCCCGCACTTCTCGGCGCCGCGCCCGGCGGACGGCTCGAGAAAACCCTTCGCGACCAGCTGGCCGACGCCGGCATCGAGGTGATCGCGTCGGCCGCCGACCGGCACGCCGCGCTCGTCTTCGACGCCACCGGCGTCACCGACCCCGCCCGCCTGCGCGAGGTCTACGACTTCTTCCACCCGGTGATCCGCAGCGTCGGCCCGTCCGGCCGGGTCGTCGTGCTGGGCACGCCGCCCGAGCAGGTCGAGGGCCGCGAGCGGATCGCCCAGCGCGCGCTCGAAGGATTCATCCGTTCGGTGGGCAAGGAGCTGAAGCGCGGCGCGACCGCCCAGCTCGTGTACGTCGCCGAGGGCGCCGAAGAGGCCACGGACTCGACGCTGCGCTTCCTGCTCTCGGCGAAGTCGGCGTTCGTCGACGCGCAGGTCATCCGGATCGGCACCGAGGGCAAGACGGCGACCGCGCCGTCGAACTGGGAAAAGCCCCTGGACGGCAAGGTCGCCCTGGTCACCGGCGCGTCCCGCGGCATCGGCGCGGCGATCGCCGAGGTGCTGGCCCGCGACGGCGCGCACGTCGTCGCGCTCGACATCCCCGCCCAGGGCGGGGACCTGTCGAAGGTGGCGAACAAGGTCGGCGGGTCGTCGTTGCAGCTCGACATCACTTCGCCGAGCGCACCCGCGAAGCTCGCGGAGTACCTGAAGGAGCGTCACGGCGGCGTCGACATCGTCGTGCACAACGCGGGCATCACGCGCGACAAGACGCTGGGCAACATGAGCGAAAGCGCGTGGGACTCGGTGATCGCGGTGAACCTCGCCTCACAGCTCGCGGTGAACGACAAGCTCCTCGCCGATCGCGTCCTGAACGAGAACGGCCGCATCATCGGCGTCTCGTCGATCGCGGGCATCGCCGGCAACGTCGGCCAGACGAACTACGCGACGTCGAAGGCGGGCGTGATCGGCATGGTGAACGTCGGCGCGCCGCAGCTCGCGGCGTACGGCGGCACGATCAACGCCGTCGCGCCCGGGTTCATCGAGACCAAGATGACGGCCGCGGTGCCGCTGTTCATCCGCGAGGCCGGGCGGCGGTTGTCCAGCCTCGGCCAGGGCGGGTTGCCGGTCGACGTCGCCGAGACGATCGCCTGGTACGCGAACCCGGCGTCGGCCGCGGTGAACGGCAACGTGGTCCGCGTCTGCGGCCAGGCCCTGCTGGGGGCGTGACGTGGCGATCCGAGAACTCGACAGCACGCCGAGCCTGGCCACGCTGTATCCGAAGGCCCTGCTCGGTGGCGTCCTGCGCAAGCCGTCGGGGGGCGAGCTGCCGGACACGGAGCTGGTGCGCACCGGCGTCGTCGTCGACCCGGCCCACCTGGCCGCGTACAACACAGTGTGCGGCTTCCGGCTGAGCGACGAGCTGCCGGCGACGTACCCGCACATGCTGGCGTTCCCGCTGCAGATGGCGCTGATGACCGAGCCGGGGTTCCCGTTCCCGCTGCTCGGCATGGTGCACGTGGCGAACCGGATCACCCAGCACCGCGCGCTGCGGGTGGGCGAGCCGCTGACCGTGCGCGTGCGGGCGGAGAACCTGCGTCCGCACGAAAAGGGGCGTCAGTTCGACGTCATCAGCGAAGCCCAGGCCGGCGACGAGACGGTGTGGACGGACGTCAGCACGTACCTGCGTCGCGGAGGCTCCTCGGGTGCTTCTTCGCGGCGTGAGCAGCTGGCGCCGCCGACCCCGGACGCGATCTGGCGCATCCCGGGCGACATCGGCCGGCGCTACGCGGAGGTCTCGGGCGACCGCAACCCGATCCACCTGCACCCGCTGACGGCGCGCCTGTTCGGCTTCCCGGCGGCGATCGCCCACGGCATGTGGACGAAGGCCCACGCGCTGGCCGCGTTCGAAGGCCGGTTGCCGGAGGCGTTCACCGTGGACGTCCGCTTCAAGCAGCCGGTGCTGTTGCCGGCCAAGGCGGCCTTCACGTCCTGGCCGGTGGACGACGGCTGGGCGTTCGAGCTGTGGAGCAAGTCGAAGCCGCACCTGGAAGGGACGATCAGCTCACTCTGACGGCTTCCAGACCGCGCCTTCGATGAGGTCGTTGAAGCCGAGCCAGACGAGGTTCATCAGCCAGGAGGCGAGGACGCCGTCGGAGATGTCGGGGTGGTCGAGGGCCCAGTCGGCCAGGGACTCGGCTCCCCCGACCAGAGAGGCGGCCAGGCCTTCCCCGGAGAACTCGGCCTGCTCGCCGACGCCCTTGCGGGTGCCGGCGGACACGACGAGCGCGGCGACGAGCTGGATCGCGCGCGCCCGCATGTCGGTGATCTCCGCGGCGAAGGCCCCGCCGACGGTGAGGGCCTGGCGGTGCAGGACCGTCCAGGACTCGCGGTACTCGGCGACGAAGCGGTAGAAGGACCGCAGGCCGTGCCAGAGCTGCATGTCCGGCGGCAGGTCGGGCTGCACGCCGGCCTGGATGGCCTCGAGCAGGCGCGTCGCCTCGCGGCGGATGCACGCGCCGAAGAGGTCTTCCTTCGAGCCGAGGTAGGTGTAGATCATCGGCTTCGAGACACCGGCGACGTCGGAGATCTCGTCCATCGACGCGGCGTGGTAGCCGTGGCGCGAGAAGACCTGGACGGCGGCGTCCAGGATCTGCCGCTCGCGCACGGCACGCGGCAGCCGCCGGGCCCGCTCGGGCGGACGCTGATCTTCCTCTGACACGCTGGACCTCCTCGTTGCTGCCCGGAGACGGTACCGGCAGTGGACCCGTCAGGGTGATTTCGGCACGCTTGCCCGCCTACCTACTGGCAAGTAGTATTACCCTCGAGTAACTGGGAGAGGGGTGACCATGGCCGAAAACGCCGGGATGACCAGCGCCGATCGGATCGCGGACCTCCGCGGCACGGCACTGCTCGACGCCCTGGAGCGCCTCGACCCGCTGGGCCCGGAGGCCCACGCCCTCGACGTCAACACGCTCGTCGAAGCCCTCGACCCGGCCGAGCTCCGCAAGGACGACTTCCGCCGGTTCCTGAAGGTCCTGCTCACGCTGGCGTCCCGCGCGCCGGCGTTCGACCTGAGCAAGGTCGAGCCGGCCCGCTTCGCGTCCCTGGTGGCCTCGGCGTCGCGCGCGCAGCTGGAGAGCGTCGTCGCGGACAGGTCCCTGCGCGAGCGGGTGCTGGACGAGATCTTCGCCCGCATGGGCGCCCACATCAGGCCGGACCGAGCCCGCGACGTGCAGGCGGTGGTCCACTGGCGCCTGTCGGGCGGAGCGGGAGAGGGAGGCTTCGACCGCTACGAGACGACGATCGCCCACGGGTCGTGCACGGTGAGCAGGTCGATGCACGCCACTCCGCGAGTCACGATCACCATCGCCCCGGCCGACTTCTTCCGTCTCATCACGCACCAAGCGACCCCGGCGGTGTTGTTCGTCACGGGAAGAATCAAGGTAAAAGGCGACCTGGCCTTCGCGGCGGGGTTGATCGGTTTCTTCGACTTACCGAAGCCCGTATAGTCCGCCCGTGCCCCGAAACGCGAGATGGCGCCGCCCCCGCACCCTTCGCGGCGGCCACGCGGTGAACGCGTTCGCGGAGAAGCTGGTCATCGGCCGCCTGACGCCGTCTCAGTTCGTCCAGGTCCTGGAAACGTTGCACATGCTGGGCTCCGCGGGTGCCGGCATCGAGCTGAGTTCCCTGTCGACGGACGTCCTGGTCGACGTGGTCCGCAAGGCATCCCGCGAGCAGTTGAAGGCCATCGCATCTCATCCAGAGCTGCGCGCGGTATTTTTGGACGAGATTTTTCGTCGAATGTCGGAGCATTTCTCGCCTTCGCGTGCACGCCACGTCGACATCGTCGTTTCGTGGCGCTTTTCGGACGGCACCGGAGAGGACGGCTACGACCGCTTCCAAACCGTAATCGAGGACGGCGTGTGCGTGTCATCAACGGACCTGTCCCGGACCCCGGACACGACGATCACGCTGTCGGTGGACGACTTCATCCGCATGGCCACGGGCAACGCGGCAGTGGCGGCGATGTTCGTGACGGGCCGGGTGAAGGTGAAGGGCGAGTACGCCCCGGCGGTGCGGTTCTCCAGCTACTTCGACATCCCCAAGCCATCCGTGGACTAGCTGTCGCAGCTCGGTGACACCAAACTGTCGGTGTCCCACCTTAGGGTGGTCCCATGAGCAGCCCTGGTGAAGCCGAGAATTGGCCGTTGGGGGAGATCCCCGGAGTGACCGTGGGAGATGTCTTCGCGGACCGCAAGGCGTTGGCAGCCGCCGGTGTCCATCGAGAAGGACGGGCTGGCATCACCGGAACGGCTGCTCGCGGAGCCGAGTCGATCGTCTTGTCCGGCGGTTACGCCGACATCGACAACGGCGACACCATCGTTTACACCGGACACGGTGGTCAGAACGCCGCCAAGAAACAGGTGGAGAACCAGACCTTTCTCGCCCGCGGTAATGCTGCGCTCAAAACGAGCATGATCAAGTTGACGCCGGTCCGAGTGATCCGTGGCCGCGGAAAGACCAAGGAGCGCAACGCTCACATACACAACCCACCGCCGAGTGGCTACCGCTACGACGGCTTGTACTTCGTTGACGACTGCTACTACGAGCAGGTGGAGGACTTCCGGCTCTGTCGGTTCAGGCTGTCCAAGGCTGCACCGATCGACGTCATCGTGACTCCTCCGCACGTTCTCCTGGAGTCAGAGGAATGGCACAGTGAGTTGCTTGCTGGGAACAAGAACCCCGGTAAGCGTGCGTTCGAAGGCTCACGCGTTGTTCGTTCGGTCGAGTTGGCCAACGAGGTGAAGGCACTGCACGACCACACCTGCCAGATGTGTGGCAATCGGCTCGAGGTGAGTGGTCGGGGGTACGCGGAGGGAGCTCACATCCGGGCGCTCGGCGGTGGGCACGACGGTCCGGACGAGGCAGACAACATGCTGTGCCTGTGCCCCAATTGCCATGTCTTGTTCGACTACGGTGCGCTGATCGTGGAGAAAGACTACTCGGTCTTCCGGAACGGTCAGCTGATCGGAAAGCTGCGCACAAAGCCGGGACATCCGATCCGGGATGAGTATCTCGAATATCATCGCCGAAGGTATGCCGACCAGGTGAACTAGTTCTCCACGATCCGCCCTTCGATCACCGTAGGCTGCTCCCGCCGCCGCGGCTCGTCCGGCGACACAACCTCACTATCGACCACCATCACCGGCCCACGCCGCTGGTTCGCGAACCGGACCGCGCGCTTCTCCATTCGCTTCAACCACAGCCGGCGCGCCACCGCCCGTGACGGCGGCAGGATCAGCAGCAGCCCCAAGACGTCCGAAACGAACCCTGGCACCAGGATCAGCACCCCGCCGAGGCCGACCAGCATGCCGTCGGTGAGTTCCTTCTCCGATGGGCGCCCCAGGCGAGCCGACTCGACGAAGGCCCTCATCGCCTTACCGCCCTCGCGGCGGGCCAGCCACGAGCCCAGGAACGCGCCCGCCAGGAGGAGGCCCAGCGTGCCGAGCACGCCGACGGCCGAACCCACCGCCCAGATCGCGGCGATCTCGGCGAACACATACAGCAGGAACGCGACAGCCATACCTCTACAACGAACGACCTGTCCGTTTTGCTCCCGGGCGGCTAGCGCAGCAACGTCGTCACCATCGATCGCAGGCCTGTGGCCAGCCGGTCCGTCTCGCCCGTCTTCAAAAACCGCAGCATCAAGTCGCTGTGCAGCGAACCCAGCAGCAGGTGCGCGATCAGGTCCGCATCGAGGGACGGCGACGCCGACGCGATCAACCCCGACACGTGGGCGTGCCACGCCAGGTAGATCGGGCTGTTCAGCCGGTCCGTCGATGCCTGCTCGAACGCCGCCATCACCTTGACGTTGCGGGTGGCCAGGTCGACCACGGCGTCGAAGAACGCCGCCAAGCGCGAAGCAGGGGGTGCGCCCGGGCCCAGGGGCGGCGGGCCCGAAGCCACGGCGAGAGACAGCGACTCGATTCGCGATTCCACCAGTGCGCGCATCAGGCCTTCGCGGTTGCCGAAGCGGTGGAACACCGTGCCCTTGCCGACGCCGGCCGCCGCTGCGACGCGGTCCATCGACACCTCGGACAACTCGTGGGAGGACAGCAGCTCCTCCGTCGCGCGCAGGATCGCCCGGCGGTTCCGGGCCGCGTCCGCGCGCTCCATAACGACTCCTCGACAAGTTGACCGTCGGTCCATATAGTAGGCCACCATAAGTTGACCGACGGTCCAGTTAGGGGGCGCAGATGCGCGCGGTGGTGCAGTACGGCACGGGTGGCCCGGAAGTGCTCAAGGTCGACGAGCGGCCCGTTCCAACGAGGAAACCCGGCGAAGTCCTCATGAAGACCGAGGCGATCGGGGTGCCGTTCTACGAGACCCAGCTGCGGTCCGGGCTGCTCCCGGCCGGCGACGAGCCGGCCATCTTCGGGCACGAGGCCGCCGGAATCGTCGTCGAGGCCGATGACGAAACGCTGCGTGGACGCCGGGTCGTCACCGTGTCCTTCACCGGGGGTGCGTACGCCGAGGTCGTCGCCGCGAGCCAATACACGCTCGTGCCTGACGAGCTCACGCCCGAGCAGGCCGTCGCCGCCGCTGTGCCGGCCTCCGTGGCGCTCGCTTTGATCAAGACCGCGGACCTCCAAGCGGGCGAGACCGTGCTGGTCGAGGCCGCCTCCGGGGCGATCGGCGGTTACCTGGCGCGGCTGGCCGCAGAAAGAGGCGCCCGGGTCGTCACGACCGCCGGCAAGGGGAAGGCCGACATCGACCACAACGACCCGGACTGGCGGCAGCAGGTCCCCGACGGCATCGACGTCGTCTTCGAGTCGATCGGCGGCCCGCGCGCGGTGGAGCTCCTCGCGAAACTCGCGCCGCACGGCCGGATCCTCGCCTACGGCCTGCTCAGCGGCGAATTCCCGACCTTCCCCGTCGCCGGCCTCATCGCCCGCGGCCTCACCCTGATCGGCTTCGGCGGCCCGGACGCCTACGGCAAGCGGGTCGCGGCCGTCCGCGCCGAGGCACTCGGCCTGGTCACAGACGGCACGCTGACCCCGGTCATCGACCGCACCTACCCCCTCGCCGACGTCGCCGCCGCGCACGCGCGCGTCGAGAGCCGCGAAGGGGCCCGAGGACATCGACGCGCGGAAGCCATCCGGCATCTGATCAGCCGGCCGCGGGCCGCCGTCCGCTTCCGGCGAAGTGTTCGTGCAGCTCGCGG
>NZ_JBSFNC010000188.1:0-15383 GCF_053586895.1 Amycolatopsis sp. NPDC003731
CGAGACGTTCGGGTCGCTGCTGGCGAAGATCCCGGCCGATTGCCGCGGCAACACCCGCGCGCTCGACCTCGACAAGGACATCCGCACGCCGTTCGACGAGCAGCGCGGGATCAGCTTCGCGGACTTCGTCGCCGACGCCGGGCACTTCAAGCGCGGGTCGGAGACGGTCGACCGGACGCTCGAGGACACCGGCTCCCAGCTGGGCACCCTGTTCGGCAGCTGGAGCGGCGCGGGTGCCGACGCCGCGTCGGACACCTACAACGACAAGATCCAGCCCAAGGCGGCGAAGCTGTCCCAGACGCTCGGCAACGCGAGCGAGGCGACGCTGAACACGGCCACCACGGTGTTCCAGCTGTGCAAGGGCAAGGCCGACGCGGTGATCGGGATGTACACCGATCTGGTCGGCAAGGCCGACTACACGATGGCGCAGAAGGTCGTCGCCGTCGCCAACGGCGAGCACGGCAACGAGCAGGACCTCGCCCAGATCGCCGGCTGGATGGACCTCAACTTCGGGACCAACCTGGTCAAGACGCTCAACGACCAGGGCTGCTGCGACGGCGACGAGATCAAGAAGCACGGCCAGGACCTCGCCAAGCAGTGGGTGCAGAACCAGTTCAACCCGGACATGTGGGACCGGCTTTACCAGGGCTTCGTGAAGACCTGCAAGGACACGAAGGACCTGGTCGACCAGGCGTACGACGCGCTCGACAAGGTGATGGGCGGGATCCGGAACGAGTTCGAGGGCGTTTCGCTGCCCGGCGGGCCGGGCTCGACGGGTGGTCCCGGCGGTTCCGGCACGGCCGGTGGCGCCGGTGGCGGCCCTGGTGGTTCCGGTGCGGGCACGGGCGGCTCCGGGTTCGGGGGCGGCTCGGGTGGTGGCGCCGGCTCGGGCTCGGGTGGCGCCGGGAGCGGTGGCTCGGGCGCGGGCGTGCCCGGCGGTGGCTCCGGCTCGGGCGGATCGGGTTCCGGCGGCGCGGTGCCGCCGATCCCCGAGACGGGCTCGGGGTCCGGGGCGCCGGGCGGCGGTTCCGGGTCCGGTGGCGGCTCGGGGGTCGACCTGCCGAGCGGCGCGGGCGGCGGCAGTGGCTCGGGTTCGGGCGGTGGCTCCGGGTCCGGCGGCGGTTCGGTGCCGCCGATCCCGGACGGGTCCACGCCGTCCGGCGGCCCGGGCGGCGGTGGTTCGGGCTCGGCGGGCGGTCAGGACGACGGCGCGGCCGCGGCGGCGGAGGCGGCCAAGCAGCAGGCGGCCCAGGAGGCCGAGGCGGCGAAGCAGAAGGCCGCGGACGCGTTGAAGCAGTTCAGCGGCCCGGGCATCGAGACCGATTCCGGAGCCGGCGCCGGACTCGGTTCGGGCGGCGGTTCGGGTTCGGGTGGCGCCTCGGGCTCGGGTGGCGGTCCGGGATCCGACGGCACGACACCGTCTTCGGTGCCGCCGCCGTCCGACAGCGGTCAGGACGCCGCGGCCGCGGCTGCCGAAGCGGCCAAGAAGAAGGCCGCGGACGCGCTGAAGGAGTTCAGCGGTCCGGGCATCGAAACGGAGTCCGGCGACGGTGCGGGCGGCGGCTCGGGTTCGGGGTCGGGTTCGGGTTCGGGTGACGACGGCAAAGCAGCGGCCGAGCAGGCCGCGGAGGACGCGAAGAAGAAGGCCGCGGACGCGCTGAAGGAGTTCGGCGGCCCGGGCATCGAGACGGATCCGGACGGCAAGCCGGACGGCCTCCTCGGCGACGGCAAGGGCGACGACGAGCGGGACGTCCTGAAGGTCAAACAGGGCGACAAGACCTTCGAGATGACCGAGCCGGACCACGACGGCAAGATGGACATCAAGGTCGGCGACGGACCGGGCGACCCGAAGGACTTCAAGCTCGACTGGTCCGACGGCAAGCCGGCCGACGGTCCACAAGGGACGGACGCCGACACGTACCGCCCCGGTCCGGACGGCAAGATCCACATCCGCGACGGCGAACTCGAGATCACGGCCGAGCGCCCCGACGGCCCGGACGGCCCCACGGTGGTCACGGTCGACGACGGCAAGGGCACCCCGACCACGTACACCCTGGGCGAGGACGACAAGCCGGCCGGCGCCCTCGGCGACACGCCGGAGAAGCGCCTCGACGACCTGCCCACCCACCGCGGAACCCTCGAGGACCTCGCACCCCACGACGGCGATGACGGTTCGCACCGCAGCACCTTCGGCGATTCGAGCTCGCCCGGCGGCGACCACGGCGACCCGACCTCGCCCACCGGAGGCGAGCACCACGCCGCCGGCGACGGCACCCGCGGCGGCAGCTTCAGCGACCCGACCTCGCCCGGGGGCGACGGCTCGCACCACGCCGGCGGCGACTCGGGTACCCCGGGCGGCGACAGTTCCCCGGGCGGCGGCTCGCACGGGGGCGGCGGTGGCGGCGCCCACCCGGCCGGCATCGGCGGCGGCTCCCACGGCGGCGCCGGCTTGTCGGGCGCCGGCTTCGAACCCGCCGGCCTCGGCGACTCGCCCGTCTCCGGCGGCGCCCACACCGGTGCGGTCCCCGCCTCGCCGCAGCCCGCCTTCGCGTCGGCGGCCGGCGCCACCGGGCCGTCCGGCGCGTCCGGCTCCTCGATGGCCGGCATGCCCGGCATGGGGGCCATGGGCGGCGCCCAGGGCGGCGGGGGCGACACCGAACGCCGCGCCCCGGCCTACCGCATCGAAGGCGCCGTCTTCGACAACCTCGGCGAGCCCGGGCGGCGGATCATCGGCTCCCTCGACGACGAAGACCCGCCGTCCGCCCGGACCTGGTAGGAGGACGCATGACCGACATCGCCGGCATGAAAGCCGAGCTCGACGGCCTCGTGCGCGAACAGGCCGATCGCCGTGCCCTGCGCGAACAGCAGGGCGAGGAGATCAAGGCGCGTTCCCACGAGTACATGACCAAGCAGGTCCAGGCGGCCGAGCGGTACGTCCAGCACGTCCGGGAAATGGCCCAGCGCAAGACGAAGTCCGGTTGGAGCACCGACCGGTCGCACGCCGAACCGGCGTCCGCCTTCGACGCCGAGGCCTACTCCGCCGGCTTCGAACCGGTACCGCAATCGGCGCCGCCGCCGGTGCGCGGCGAACCGCGGGCCGCCCGCCGGCCCCGGGCCGCCGTCGAAGAGGACGAGGACTTCAACAACCCCTGGTGAACCACAGGTCGACGGCGATCTCGCGCAACCGCACGGTGAACGTCTCCGCCGGGGCCAGCCGCCGCCGCAGGTCCGCCTCGAACTCGGCCCGCCGGTCGCCGAACAGGTGCGGGGCCGAGCTCGACAGCGAAAACACCCCGGCGACGACCTCGTCGGCCGTCTGGGTCACGACCCGGCCCGGCACCTCGAACCGCCGCGGCCCGTGGAAGCCCGCCGCGCGGTAGACGTCCGTCTCGTTCCCGGGCGTCCCGGCCGGCAGCGTCCCACGTCCCGCGCGCCGCACCGGGCCGAGGTACTCGCGCACCAGTTCCTCGATCGCCGGGTGCACGGACTCGTGCGTCGACGCGTGCACGTGGGCGCAAACCCCGTCCGGCGCCAGCATTCCGCGCACCGCGGCGGCGACGCGGGGCCGGTCGAACCAGTGGAACGACTGTGCGAAGGTGACCAGCCGGAACCGCCCCAGCCCGGCGGGCAGCTCCTCCGCGCGCTGGCGCACCCACCGGCAGTTCCCGGCGCCCGCCGCGAGCCGGCTCGCCTCGGCGAGCATGTCTCCGTCGGCGTCGAGCCCGACGGCTTCCTCGAACAGCCCGGCCAGCAGCAGCGTCAGCGACCCCGGCCCGCAGCCGACGTCGAGCAGCCGTCCCGTTCCGTCCAAGCCGAGTTCTCCGGCGAAAGCGGTGGCGAGTTCCGCGGGATAAGCCGCTCGTCCTCGCGCGTAGTACGCCGCACTGCCCGAATAGAGGGACGGATCCCATTCCCACGCGCCGGTCACGTCCCCAGCGTAGATACCCGGAACCACGGACGACCGGTTCCGCGCCGGCGCGGGAGCGGCCCGGCCGCACCCGCGCCGACGCATGCTCGGCCGGTACCGCGCGGCGCTCGCGATGCGCTGGGAGCACCCGGCCCTGGGCGACGGGACGATGACGTGGTCGCCCGGGGTTCGGCTGCGTGGTGTTGCTGGCCGAAAGAATGGCCGGTTGCCGCCTGGTGAGCGGTGGGGAAGCAGCCCCGCCGCTCGCGTCGCCGCAAGAGGGGAGTTGAACGCCCATCACTCCACCGGGTTCGGTAGGGGTGTGAAACCCGGCGCGGCGGGGTATCCGGTCGCGTTCGTTGCGCCGCCGACCGAGCCGGAGGTCTTCCGATGCCCCTGCGCACCGCCACCCCGCCCGCCACCGACGTCGTCGGCCTGGCACTGGAAGTCCTTGCCGCGCAAGGGCTCAGCCGTCCGGCCGCGCACGCCGCCCTGGTCTCCATGGCGAAAGAAAGAGGCCTGACCGTGGCGCGGTGCGCCGCGCTCGTCGTGGCCGCCGTCGACGGGCGGGCGAGCTGATGGCCTTCACCGCCCGCGCCGGGCACGAAGACACCGCCTCGATCGGCGGGGGCGTGCTGCTCGCCGTCGGGCTCGTCGTCGCCTTCTTCGGCGGGTGGTCCTGGTGGACCCTCGCCGGCTTCGTCGCGACCGTCGCCGGCGCGCTGTGGCTCACAGTCGCCCGGCGCGACGAGTAACCCGGCCGGGACGGGGAACGCCGCTTCCGACCGAGCAACGAGCACGGAGGAGGCCGTTCATGGCGGAGCACGACGAGGACGTCATCGAGTTGCTGCAGCGGCAGCACCGGGAGATCCGCGAGCTGTTCGCCGCGCTGGAAACCGCGGAAGGCGAGCGCCGGCGGGATCTGTTCCACGACCTCGTGCGGCTGCTGGCCGTGCACGAGACGGCGGAGGAACTGGTCGTGCACCCCGAGATCCGCGACCTCGAGCCCGCGGCGGAACCCGTCGTCGACGCGCGGCTGGGCGAGGAGCACCGGGCCAAGGAACTGCTGACCACCCTGCAGAAGATGGGCCCGGAAGCCGACGGCTTCGACACCCTGCTCGTCCAGCTGCGCGAAGACGTCCTCGCGCACGCCGAGCACGAGGAGCGCGAGGAGTTCCCGCTGCTGCGGGCCCACCGCCCGCCGGAGCGGCTGCGCGCGATGGCCGCGACCGCCAAGGTGGCCGAAGCGGTCGGGCCGACCCGGCCGCACCCCGGCGTCGAGAGCGCGAAGGCGAACCTGCTGCTGGGCCCGCCCGCGGCGATCATGGACCGCGCTCGCGACCTCATCCGCGGCGCGCTGGGAGGCTGACGTGACCGAGCCCGACGACGACACCGACCCGGAGGAGTTCGCCGAAGAAGCCGGCCTCGACCCGACGCCGCAGGAGGTCGCCGAGTACGAGGAGCTGGCGAAGAAGAACCCGCCCTGGTCGGCACCGGACTGAGTGGGTACTCCCGGGGCATGGCAGCAGACCCGGCCCGCAAACTGCGGCGCTACCAGGAGATGCGCGACTTCGACCGGACCGCGGAACCGGCCGGCGGGGCCGCGGCCGGCCCGGACGGCCACCGGTTCGTGGTGCAGCGGCACCGGGCGCGCCGGCTGCACTACGACTTCCGCCTGGAGCTCGACGGTGTGCTGGTCAGCTGGGCGGTACCGAAGGGTCCGACGCTGGACCCCAAGGCCCGCAGGCTGGCCGTACACGTCGAAGATCACCCGATCGAATACGCCGGGTTCGAGGGCGTCATCCCGCGCGGCGAATACGGCGGCGGGGACGTCATCGTGTGGGACCGTGGCGTCTGGCGGCCGGTCGAAGCTGATCCGGCGGGCGCGATCGAGGCCGGGACGCTGCACTTCGACCTCGAAGGCGAGAAGCTGGCCGGGCGGTTCGTGCTGGTCCGCACCAGCCGCGGGGAGAAGGACCAGTGGTTCCTCCTGCACAAGCAGGACGAGCACGCGCAGCCCGGCTGGGACGCCGAAGACCACCCGCGCTCGGTGAAGAGCGGCCGCACCAACGACGAAGTCGCGGTCGCGCCCGATGCCCTGTGGCACGGCGACCGCCCGGCCGCGGAGGCCGAGGAGGCCGTCGGCGGCTGGCAGGCCCCGACCGAGGACGAGCTGGCCGCCCTGGACGCCCTGGGCGTCAAGGGCCGGTGGTCGGTGGCGGGCCGCGAGCTCGCCCTGACCAACCTGGACAAGGTGCTCTTCCCCGGGCCGCGGGGCGGGGTCACCAAGCGCGACCTGATCCGGTACTACGCCACGGCCGGGCCGGCGATGCTGCCGTACCTGGCCGGCCGCCCGCTCAACACCCACCGGTTCCCGCAGGGCGTCACCGAACCGGGGTTCTGGCAGAAGGAAGTCCCGCAGCACGCGCCCGACTGGCTGACGACCTGGCGCAACGAACGCGCGGATCCGGGGGAGAGCCAGCGGTACGTCGTCGCGGACAGCGTCGCCACCTTGGCGTGGCTGGCGAACTACGGCGCCCTGGAGCTGCACGCCTGGACGTCCCGCGCCGCCGACGTCGACCACCCGACGTGGGTGCTGTTCGACATCGACCCGGGCCCGGAGACGACCTTCGAGGAGGTCCTGGAGCTGGCGCGGCTGCACCGCACGGCGCTCGAGCACCTCGGCCTCACCGGCCGGCCCAAGGTGACCGGGCAGCGCGGCATCCAGGTCTGGGTGCCGATCGCCCCGCACTGCACGTTCGAGCAGACCCGCAGCTGGGCCGAGACGGTGTCCCGCACGATCGGCCGCGTGCTGCCGGACCTGGTCAGCTGGGCCTGGACGAAGGACAAGCGCCGCGGCCGCGCCCGGCTCGACTACACGCAGAACGTGCTGAACAAGACGCTGGTCGCGCCCTACAGCGTCCGGCCGCGGCCGGGGGCGCCGGTTTCGGTCCCGCTGGAGTGGGACGAGCTGGACGACCCGGACCTCGCGCCGGACCGCTGGACGATCCGGGACGTCCCGGCCCGCTTGGCCGAGCGTGGCGACCCGTTTTCGGTGCTCTTGGGGCTCCAGCAGAGGCTGCCGGGCCTTTAGGACGTCAAGCCCGGACTGTCTCCAGTTCCCGCGGCTGCAGCCGGTCGAGCTCGGCCCGCGACAGGTGCGGCCGCCCGCCCGCGTGCCCAGTCGTCGCCGCGGCGGCGGCCACCGCCAGGGTCGCCGCCGTCTCCAGGGGGCGGCGGCGAGTGAGTGCCGCGGTCAGCGTGGCGACCAGCGCGTCCCCGGCGCCCGTCGGGTCGACGACGTCGGTCTCGACGTCCGGGACGAACCACGTGCCCTCCGGGCCGGCGAACAGGTTGCCCTGCCCGGACACCTCCAGCACGACCAGCGATGGTCCCCGCCGCCGGAGTTCCGCCGCCGCGCGGGCGGCCGCGGTGACGTCGTCCACCACCTGCCCGGTGAGGAGCTCGGCTTCGTGGCCGTCGGCGCGCACGACGTCGGCGAGGGCGAGCAGGTCCGCCGTCAGCGCGTCGGACTCCGGCGCCCCGTCGAGCACGACCCGGGTGCCCGCGGTGTGCGCCAGCCGGGCCGCCAGCAGGGCCACCGGCGCGGGCTGCTGCAGCTGGACGATGAGCGAGGCGGCGGCCGAGATCGGGGCGGATGCGGCGAAGACGTCGTTCTCGGTCAGCAGCGTCCCCTCCGGCACGTGCTCGAGGTAGCGGCGGCGGCCGTGGTCGTCGACGACGTCGATCAGCAACGCCGTCTCGGTGCCCGGACGGCGGATCACGTGCGAGGTGCCGATCCGGTCGGCCCGGGCCTGGGCCAGCAGCGCGTCCCCGGTGCGGTCGCGGCCGACGACGCCGACCAGCGACACCGACATCCCGAGCTGGCCCAGCGCCACGGCCTGGTTCGCGCCTTTGCCGCCGAGCAGCTCCTGCCGGTGCTTCACGGGCGCCGACGCGTCCGCATCGGGCGCGTCGGGCACCTCGATCACCAGGTCACGGGCGATCTGCCCGGCGACGACGACTTCGCTGAACATCATCGGGACCACCGGTGGGTCATGGCGCCTCCTCGGATCACCGTTCGGCTACCCCGGGCGCACCGCCGGGTAAACCGCTCGTTCGGGTCGGGGGTTGCCCGGCGCCGTCCGGGGTAGCCCTGCCGCCATGAGCAACGGGAAGGTGGGCGAGCTCGCGGGTGGAGATGCTGCGCGCGTACGCGGAAACGACCGGCTGCCGCCGCCGGTACCTGCTCGGGTACTTCGGCGAGGAACCGGCGACGCCGTGCGGCAACTGTGACACCTGTGAAGCCGGTGCCACGGCCGAGGATCCGCCGCAGGCAGGCGAGTTCCGCGCGGAACACGTCGTCCGTGGTGCGGGAGGAGGAACTCCTCGATCCTTGCTGAGCGCAGCCGGGTGATCGGGTTACCCCGGATGGCCGTGCCGATTCCCCTTTCCGCGTGGCCGGTCCCACAAATCCCGGCCGCGTCGGAGGCGGACTTCCGCGGCTTGCGGTAAATCAAGGGGAGCACCACCGGTGGGAGGGATCGGGTGACCGAGACACTGATGAACGCGGCGGATCGCTGGAGACCGCTGGCCGAATTGCTGCAGGCGCTGCTCGAGCGCATCGCCGGCGAGCTGCCCGGCTGGCTCGGTGCCGGCCTGACCGTGACCCGCGGCGACCGGCCGCTGCGGGTGCTGGCCACCGCGGGCGTCGCCGAGCAGCTGATCCCCGCCCAGCTGGCGCACGGCGGGCCGGTCCCGCTCGCGCACGCCACCGGCGAGCCGGTCACCACCGACCGCCTCTTCGGCGACGAGCGCTGGCCCGAGCTGACCCGCGAGACCGTGTTCGACGGCGGCCGGGCGACCGGTGCGATCCGCGGCGCCGCCGCGCTGCCGGGGTTCTGGGACGAGGACGGGGCGTTCGTGCTGTCGGTGACGCTCGACCGGGCGCCGGGCGACGAAACCCTGGCCGTCCTGCGGCGGTACGCGAAGCTCACCGAGATGACGCTGGTGGTCGCCGAGACCGCCACCGCGGGCGACCCCGACCAGATGCTGGACCTGCTGGCCTCCCGCGCCGCCATCGAGCAGGCGAAGGGCGCGATCATGGCGGTCCGGCGGTGCCCGCCGGAGGAGGCCTGGCAGACGTTGCGGCGGGCCAGCCAGGAGTTCAACGTCAAGGTCCGCGAACTGGCCGTCGCCCTCGTCGAGCACCTCGGCGGCCAGGTGACGGCCCCCGCGGAAGGCCTCCGCGAGATCCGGCCGGGCGCCCCGGCCCACCACGCCGCGGAACGGCTCTGGTCGGCCTTCACGAGCGTCTCGCCGTGAAAGAGAGCGTTTCCGGAACGGGCGTTTGGGTATCAAGATCCCGTCCTTGATCACGTCACTGCGTCGCCGGTCCCGGCCGGCGCGGAAGGCCAACCGAACCCGTGTCCCCCGCCATTCCGGTCCCCACCCGGTCCGCGCCCCTGGTCGCGCGCCGGACGGAGTACCGCCCCGGTTTCCTGGTGCTCACCCTCACCGGCGAAATCGACGCGCTGACCCTGCCGATCCTCGAGCGCGAGCTGCGAGCGGCCCCACCGGGGACGACCGTGGTGGACCTCACGCAGGTGGCCTTCGTCGGCTTGGCCGGAGCACGAGCCTTGGCGGCCGCCGCCGAGCGGGCCGGCGCCGCGGGACGGCGGTTCGGCGTGGTGGCGAACAGCCGGACACTGGCCCGGTTGTTCCGGATCACCGGTCTGGCCGCGGTGGTGCCGATGTTCGCATCCCTGTCCGACGCCCTGCGCGAGCTGCTGGCGGCCGAGGTCCACGACACCGCCTGCTGAGGCCGCGGCCCGAGGTCGCTGCCGGTTGGTTTCTGTGCGCTGCGCCGCCAATAGGCCTCTGGGAGGCCTGTTGGCGGCGGCTTGCGGGCGGCTGGCGGCCGTGCGGGGACTGGCCACGCCCTCGGGTGGTCCACCGGCGGCGGCCGTCGGGCGCTCGGCTGAGGTGCCCTGCACTGGCCGCGGTCTCCGGGAGCCCTGCTGGCGGCGGCCGTCGGGCGGCTGGCTGCTGTGCGCTGGGCCGGGTGCCCGCTGCGCGCTGCGCCGACGGCGGTCTCCGGGAGCCCTGCTGGCGGCGGCTCCGAAGCCTGCTCGCGGCGGCTTCCGGGCGGCCCGCGGCCGTGCGCTGCGTTGGCCGCGGCCCACCGGCGGCCTCCGGCCTGCTGGCGGGCTGCGGTGCGCAGGTCGGGCGCGGCTTCCGGGCGGCCTACCGGCGGCCCCGGGCGCCCGGCGGCCGTGCGCTCCGCGGCGACAGCCTCCGGCCCACCCGGTCTCAGCGCGAAATCCACCGAGCGACCAGCACCCCGGCATCCTGCCGGAACTCGCCACCCCCATGAGCGAAGACCGCGCGGGTCAACCGGCGGGCGATCTCCGGCGGTAGCTCCCCGGCGTCCCGGCCGAGCCGTCCCGCGATCCGGTCGCGGCCGAACGGCTCCCCGGTGCCGTCCGCCGTCTCGGCCACGCCGCAGGAGCACAGCGCGAGCAGGTCGCCCGGTTCGAGCCGCAGCTCCGTGACCTGCCCGCACTCGGCGAACCGCGGCGCGACAGGCCCGGTGACCGGGCGTACCGAACCGTCGCGGACGATCACGGTTGCCGGCGGCCCGGCGTGCAGCAGGCGCAGGACGCCCGTCTTCAGCTCCAATTCGGCGAGCACCCCGCCGACGGGCGGCAAGCCGGCGAGCTCCGCGCCGACCGCGGCGAACTGCTCGCCGAGGGAAGCTCCGCCGTGGCGGGCGGCGCGGTAGGCGGCGAGGGCGGTCACGACGGCCGTGTTCGCGTCGCGGGTGCGGGCGCCCGCGTCGAACATCGCCAGCTGCGCCCGCTCCTCCGAAAGCGCGTAGTCGAACACCGTTCCGCAGAGGTCGTACGCCGGCTGGACGCTCACCCCGACGACCACGTTGCCGGTCGCTGCGGTCAGCGGTGGCAGGCTCTGCCACAGCAGCTCGGCGGGGGAGCCGCGGCGCGCGCGCCGGCGACGGCGGTCCAGGCCGTCGCCGTACTGGGTCGTGATGGTGACGAGGTGCCCGAGCAGCGCGGCCAGCCAGCGGCACTGCTCCCGCAGCGCCGGGTCGTCCGGGTCGCCGGCCGGGACGATCTCGAGGACCCCGAGCCGCTCGACGCCGTCGAGCAGCACCGTCCACAGTGTCCCGTCGCGGGTCACCGTGGTCCCGGCGCGGCGGAACACGTCGCCGGCGAGCGTGCTCTCGATGTCGAGCTCCGCGGCGCCCGGCTGCAGCGGCACGAGCGTGCGTTGGTCGTAGTCGGCCAGGTAGACCCCGATCGTCAGGTCGAGCGAGCGACCCGCCTCGGCGACGATCGCCGGGAGCCGCTCCGGCGGTGCGCGGTGTGCGCCCTCGAGGAGGTCGACGAGGGCCTTCAGCGGACCGTGCAACGGTTTCGCGTCCTGGACCGAGTGGCTGTAGGGCGCGCGGGCCGGGCCGGTCACCTCGTCGAGCCGCTCGTTGACGGCGTGGGCGACCATGTCGCGGTCGACGCGGGGGAGCGTGAGCAGCCCGTTGAGGTAGGCGTCCAGCTCCAGCAGGCTCAGGCTGCCGCCGAGGGCGAAGTAGCGCATCCACAGCTCTTCCAGCGTCAGGTCGCTCCGGGCGAAGCAGGAGGCGATCAGCCGCTGCTGTTCCTCCTCAGGCAGGAAACGCATGCGCTCAGCCTTCCCGCGGCACCGGGCCGACGAGGCGGGCAGCAGCCTCGGCGGGGCTGCCGCCGTGGGTGCGGGCCAGCGAGAGCAGCCGGTCGAAGGCGGCTTCCTCGCCGAGGCCGTCGCGGCCCATCAGGAAGCCCTTCGCCATGGCGATCCGGTCGCGGTCGCGCAGCGTGTCCTTGAACCGCTCGCTCAGCCGGCCGGCCCGGTCGTAGGCCCGGGCGTTGGCGACGAGCACGGCGGCCCGGTCGGCGAAGGACACCAGCGCCCGCTCGTCGACGGGCCCGAAGGCGGCCGGTGCCGTCGCGTAGATCTTGATGGCGCCGTGACAGCCGTCGTCGGTGACCATCGGGGCGGTGACGACCGATCGCAGCCCCCAGCCGGCGACCGCGGCGCACCACCGGCGCCACCGCCGTTCGGTGGCGACGTCGTCGATCCGCTGCGGCGAACACCCGGTCAGCGCGGCCATGCAGGGGCCTTCGCCGAGTTCGTACTGCAGGGCGTCGGCCTCCCGCACCAGCGGGCCCGACGCGCTCGTCGTGACGAAACGCCCTTGGGCGTCGACGAGGGTGACCCCCACGCCGGCCGCCGCGGTGATCGTCGTGTCCGCCAGTGAAACGATCAGCTCCAGCACCGAATCCACGGTTTCGCGCGACAACAGCAGCCCGGACATCCGGGCGGCGACCGCGGCCAGCTCACCGTCCAGCGGCAACCCGCCCGGCGAGGCCTGTTCCGACGACATGGCCGGTGATTACCAATCCGGGGTCACCGGTAAACCCTCCGGAAAGTCCGTGGTGCCGGTAGGTTGGCACGGTCCGGAGCTGCCGCTCGCCGAGCGGTACTTCGACGAGGTCGCCGAGGCCGGCTTCGACACGATCCGCCTGCCGGTGCGGTGGTCGGCATACGCCGGGGCCGAGCCGCCGTACGCGATTCGATCCGGCGTTCTCGGCCCGGGTGGACGCGGGTGTCGGCGCGGCGCTCGACCGCGGCCTGGAGGTGGTGGTGAACGTCCACCACTACCACGAGCTCTGTGAAGCACCGGACGAGCACGTGCCGCGCTTCCTCGCGCTCTGGCGGCAGATCGCCACCGTGCTGGCGGAGGCGCTCGCCGTGCCCGACGACGGCAGCCTGATCGCCACGATCCACTTAGCTCGGGATGAGCTGGTCCTCCTGGGAGTTCGGCACGGACTTCGGTGCCTTCGACCTCGAGCGGGACGCCTGGCGCGAGCCGCTGCGGCGGGCGCTGCTCGGCGGGGAAGAGGACGACGGCCACGCGCGCTGACCCGGCGGACATGGATCAGCGGCGAAGTGGGTACCCGAGGGCACTTCGCGTGCCGAGCGGGAGGAGCACCCATGGAACGGCCGGAGACCGCACCGGCGTCGCCGTTGTTCGACGAGGTCACCGGGGCGCTGGAAGCCCTCAGCGCGGTGCTGCGGGAGGAAGACGACTTCCGGATCCTGCTGCAGCACGTGTGCCTGCAGGTGCGGCACGCCCTCCCCGGCGTCGACGAGGTGTCGGTCACCCTGGTCACCGGAGAGGTACCGCACACCGCGACCGCCACCAGCGCCGTGCTCGACGAGCTCGACGGCGAGCAGTACCGGATCGGCGACGGCCCCTGCCTGGAGGCGATGCGGAGCGGCAAGATCGTCCGCACCACGGTGTCCGACGCGCTCGAAACCTGGCCGGACTTCGCCCGCGGTGCCCGGGAGGCGGGCTTCGGGAGCTTCCTCGCCGCGCCGCTGGTGGCCGACGAGCAGTTCTCCGGTGCGGTCAACTGCTACGGACGGCAGGACGACGGCTTCGAGGAGGTCGAAGCGCAGCTGCTCGAGCTCTACACGGCCGCGGTGGAGGCGATCCTCCGCGTCTACCACCGGTACCTGCACGCCCGGGAAACGGCGGAGCACCTGCGGACCGCGCTGACCTCCCGCGCGGTCATCGACCAGGCCAAGGGCATGCTGATGGCGATCCGCCAGGTCGGCGCCGAGGACGCCTTCGGGATGCTGGTGGAGCAATCGCAGCGGGAGAACACCAAACTGCGCGAGGTCGCCGAGCGGTTCGTCGAGCGGGTCGTCTCCGGGCACGTTCCGCCGCGGTAGGGTGGGCCCGTGGCGGGGAGCCGGATCACGGTGCGGGTCGGCGAGCGGCAGCTGACGCTTTCGAACCTCGAGAAGGTGCTCTACCCGCGCACCGGCTTCACCAAGGGCGAGGTGCTCGACTACTACACGCGGATCGCGCCGGTGCTGCTGCCGCACATCCGCGACCGGGCGATGACGTTCGTGCGGTTCCCCGACGGTGTCACCGGTGGCTCCTTCTTCGAGAAGAACGTCCCCCGGCACGCCCCGGACTGGGTCCGCACCGCGCGCCTGACCGTCGGCGGCCGGGGCAAGGACCCCGAGATCGTCACCTACCCGCTGATCGACGACCTGCCCGAGCTCGTGTGGGCGGCCAACCTCGCCGCGCTGGAACTGCACGTCCACCAGTGGACCGTCGGGCCCCGCGACGACGAGCGCAGCACCCCGGACCGGCTGGTGTTCGACCTCGACCCGGGTCCCGGCGCGACAGTCGTCGACTGCTGCCGGGTCGCCGAGCGCCTCTACGACGTCCTCGTCGGCGACGGCCTGACCCCGGTGGCGAAGACGAGCGGCTCCAAGGGCATGCAGCTGTACGCGGGCATCGTGACGGCCGACGCCGGTGAGCCGTCGCGGTACGCGAAAGCGCTGGCCGAGCGGCTCGCGGCCGAGACGCCGGACCTCGTCGTGGCGCGGATGGCGAAGAACCTGCGCCCGGGCAAGGTCTTCATCGACTGGAGCCAGAACAACCCGTTCAAGACCACGGTGGCGCCGTACTCACTGCGCGGGCGCGACGAGCCGACCGCGTCGACGCCGGTCACCTGGGACGAGGTGCGCTCCTGTCGGCACGTGACGCACCTGAGGTTCACCGCGGGCGAAGTCCTGGCGCGCGTCGAGGACCTCGGAGATCTGTTCGCGGATCTGGAGCGCACCCGGGTTCCGATTCCTGCGTTCGGCTGAACTTTCGGCGGCCACCATTCCTCCTGGGGTACCCGGGAGGTTTTCCGAGAATTGCGGAAAACGTCTTCACCTGCGGATTTGATCGTCCACAGTGGAGTCTTGCACGTGCAGACGGGCGTGTCGCTGCACGAACCGCCGGGACGGATGTCCGGTGGTGGGCCGGACTCCGCGAAGTCGGTACGGTCTACGCACGAAGCGCGGCAGCCGTCGCGGTGGCGAAAGACAATGACGTGGCGGCCGTTGCCGGTCTTGTCGAACGTGGCGAAAGGAAACGGGTGTCCGGCCTGATCGACACCGATCTCGAATTCTGGTTCCAGCGCGGGCTGCGCGCGTATCTGGGGGAGGTGGCTCGCGCGCTCGGCTTCGGCCTGGAATCCTGCACCGTGGACGTCGACGTCCCGGTGTCGGCGTACCTGGCGGTGGACTGGCGGCTGCGCCGGTTCCCCGAGCGCGACGTGGCGCTGCTGTGGGACGAGGTGCACGGCTGGGCGGTCGCGGTCGAGGCGGCGTGCGGCGAGGAGATGATCGTCCTGTCCTACCTCGGCGGCGAGGACATCCTGCCGCAGCCGCACGAAGTCGTGCGCTTCCTGATCTCCATGCGGGCCGGCGCCCGGGACCCGGCCGGCCCCGGCTCGCCCGTGCTGCGCCGGGCGGGCCGCCACCAGGAGCTCCTGCCGCTGCTGCCGGCCCGCTGACACTCCACAATGGACGTTGTCGGTCGTGAGCGGTGACCCGGGACCGGCGTCAC
>NZ_JBSFNC010000189.1:0-15320 GCF_053586895.1 Amycolatopsis sp. NPDC003731
AACGTCATTCCGAGTCACCACATGACCAAGACCGGACCCTAACCGCACCAAGTACGGCACCACCAACCCTGACACTGAGAGTCATTCGCGACACCCCGGCCCGCCCGAGTCCCGGGCTTGATCACCGGCATCCGGGGTAACCGCAGGCCATGAGCGAATCCGAAAACCGCCCCCTGACCCCGGACGTGCCGGCCCCGCCCGGCACCCCCGAACTGGACCTCGACGTCGAGATCCCCGAAGCCGACCGGAAGCAGCCCGGCTCTCAGGACGTCGACGAGGACGCCGGCGAGGTCGAACCGCCCAGCTGACCCGCCGGCCAGGGCCGCGCCGCCGTCATCAGGCCGATCATGCCCGCGACCAGGCGCAGCTGGTCCACGGTCCGGATGTCGGCCTCCACGAGCCGCGGCGAACACACCAGGACCGCCAGCGCCTGGGCCCGGGACAACGCCACGTTCAGCCGGTTCCGCGACAGCAGGAAGTCCAGCCCGCGCGGCAGGTCGACCGCCGACGACGACGTCATCGTCGCGATCACCACCGGGGCCTCCTGGCCCTGGAACCGGTCGACCGTGCCCACCCGGACCCCGGGGAACCCGGCGTCCTCCAGCGCCCGGCTCACCGTGCGCGCCTGCAGGTTGTAGGGCGCGACGACCAGGATGTCGTGGTCGCCCAGCGGCCGCGCCGGGCCGTGGTCGGTCCACAAGCGACCGTGCACTTCGGACACCAGCCGGACGACCTCGGCGGCCTCCTCCACCGAACGGGTCGTGTTGCCCTGGTGGTCCACTTCGGTCAGGTACAGCCCGGCGGCGACGCCGTCCAGGGCGCGGTCCGCGGCCGACGGGTGGGCGTGCAGCCGCCCGGCGTAGGACAGGTTCGACACCGGTTCGCACACGGCCGGGTGCATGCGGCGGGTCTCGTCGAGGAAGTACCCCAGCGCCGCCGGCATGATGTCGGCCTCGCCGATCAGGTGGCCCAGCGCGGAGGCCTCGGCGCCCGCCGGGTGCGTGCCCTGCACCACCTGGGGCAGCTGCTGCGGGTCGCCCAGCAACAGGACGTTGCGGGCGCACATCGACACCGCGAGCGCGTCGGCCAGGGCGAACTGGCCGGCCTCGTCGATGATGAGCAGGTCGAAAGGTTCTTCGCGAACCGCCGCGTTGGCGAACGTCCACGCCGTGCCGCCGACCAGGTGCCCGGTGTCGTGCTCCTCGCGCCACTTCACCAGCGCCGGGTTGCTCTTCGGCTGGTCCCACGGCGCGGCGGGGTCCGGCGTCCTCTTCGCGCGCTTGGCGCACGGCAGCTCCGGCGCGCTCTTCTTCGCCGCGCTCAGCACGTTTTCCACGGCCTTGTGGCTGGTCGAGGTGACCGCGACCGTCCGCCCGGCCCGCACCAGCCGGGCGATCAACCGGCCCGCGAGGTAGGTCTTGCCCGCCCCCGGCGGCCCCTGCACGGCCAGCGCCGACCCGTCGAGCGCGTCGACCGCCTCGATCACCGTGGCCACCACGTCCTCGCCCGGTGGCGGCAGCGCCGCCCCGCCCCGCAGCCGCGGCGGGGTCCGCCGGAGCAGGTCGACGCCGGGGTGCCGCGGCAGTTCCGGGAGCGTGTCGACGACCAGGCGCGCGAGGTCGGCGACGGCCTCGTCCTTGGGTGAGGGCCGCACCGGGCTGCCCGGCAACACCGCGCTCGGCCGGTCGTTCGTGGTCGCGTCCGGCGGGCAGCTCTCCTCCAGGGTGAGCTCGACGGCCGACGCGGCGACGACCTTGGCGTCGCGGGCGGTGTCGCCGTAGCGCAGCCGCACGTCGTCACCGGGCGCGAACGGGTGCGGCCGGTCCGGGTCGCAGGCCAGCTGCAGCGTCCGCTTCGCGGTGCGCGCCCGCCCGGCCGGGGGCACCCACTCCCCCGCCTCCAGCGAGACCGGCACCGCGCAGGCGGTGTCCACCTCGAGGTCGCCGAGCGGGGCGGCGAGCTGGCGGAAGTACTCCCACCAGGCCGGGTTCGTCTCGCGGCGGTGGTAGCCGACCGACGCCGCCAGCAGCGCACGGGCCCGTTCGTCGGCGGTGAAGTGAGCCGGGTCGTCCGGCAGCCCGTCGAGAAGGGGGTCGACCAGCGCGGCCAGCTGCGCGGCCCGTTCGGCCCGCCGCTCGGCGGCGACGTCCTCCTCGGCCGCCCGCAGCAGCGCGTCTTCGGCGGATTCCTCCTCCGGCTCCGGGACCTCGATGCCCGCGTCGGCGCGGACCCGGTGCAGGAACTCGAACAGCCGCTGCGCGGAAACGCAGTCGTCCTCGGTGTTCTCGCCGATGCGGCGCAGGACCTCGTCGGCGCGGTCCGGCTCGCCGGACTGCGCGAGCGCCAGGTACTCCTCGTACGCCTCGACGTCGGACATGGCGGTCTTCGCGCGAGCGCCGGGCTGGTAGAGCGGCTCGAGGTGGCGGATCGAGTACGACCGCTGCGACACCCGCAGCGCCTTGCGCACGACCGCGTGCAGGTCCACGACCGCGCCGCTGCGCAGCAGGTGGTCGACGGTTTCCTCGCGGGTGCCGTGCACCGCCGCGAGCCGCTTGATCGCGGTGACCTCGTACGGCGCGTAGTGGTAGACGTGCGAGCCCGGGTGCTCGGCGACGCGCGCGGCGGCGAAGTCGACGAACTCCTCGAACGCCCGTCGCTCCTGGGCACGGCTGTGCGCCCAGAACGGCGTGAACTGCCGGTCGCCGAAAGCGCCGAAGAGGTATTCCAGCCCTTCGCCGGCGAGGGCGTGCGGGTCGCCGGCCAGGTCGACGAAGACGTCGCCCGGCGCCGCGGCGGGCAGGGCGGCCAGCTCCCCGGGGTCGACGATCTCGTAGGCGACCTCGCCGGTGGTGTCCTGCCGGACCTGCAGCGCGGCCTGGGCGCGCAGGGTCGCGAACGCCGTCGCGGACAGGTCCCGCGGCCGGTCGTCCGGGCCGGCGGCGGCGAGCGCGTCGATCGAGCCGAGCCCGGCGGCGACCAGCTTGCGGCGCTGGTCGCCGCGCATCCCGGCGACCAGCGAAAGGTCCCGGTCGGCTTCCCGCGCGGACGCACAGTGCTGGGCGAACCCGCAGCCGGCGCAGGCCGGGCGTTCGTCGGCCCACAGCGGCACCGGCAGCCGCGGCGGCCGGCCAGCCAGCCGGGTCCGCAGCCGGTCGACCAGGGGCCGGAAGTCCTCGACGCGCAGCGTCCGGGTGCCGCCGCCGGTCAGCCGGAGGTGCAGGTGCGGCCCGGCCGGCCAGCCGGCGCGGCGCAGCGCGTCGGCGCACGCCGTGAGCCGGACGACCGCGGCGGGTGTCGCCTGCCGGACCGGCTGCGCGTCGTGGACCTCGTAGCGGCCGTCGCCGTCGCGGACCAGGAAGTCGGCCTGCGCCGAGAACTCGCCGTCGGCGAAGACGGCCCGGTGGATCACCGGGACCCCGGACCGCAACGCCTCCTCCGTCGCCTTCGCGGCGAGCGCGGTGTCCTGGACGTCGATCTCGGCGACCTCGCGTCCGGCGGCGCGGAACCCGGCGAGCATCGCCGGGGCATGCCCGCGGCGCGGGTCCGGTTCGGCGGGCGCGGGCCGCGGCGCGCCCGGCAGGCCCGCGGCCAGCGCCTGGACGAGGATGCTGCGGTGCTCGCAGTCGAGCAGGTCGGCGAGATCGGCTGGGGTGGGCATCGCCGCGAAGTCTGACACGGCCGATCAGCCGGGCCGGAGCACGGCCTGCCGACACGCCGAAACTTTCGGAAAATCCAGCTATATCGCCAATTCTTGACACCGCGGACCACGCCCGCAATAGTGCGGGAAGCGAACTAAATACTCGTGAACACGATGGGGGCACGGTGTCTTCCAGCGACGAGAACGAGCAGAGCCGGTTGCGCCGGCGTTCCTTCCTGATCGGCAGCGGCGCTGCCGTGGCCACCTCGATGTTCGGTGCCGTTCCGGCGGCGGCGAGTCCGCAGGGCACCTTCCCGGGTGACTACGACGGCTCGGACCTGTGGCTGCGCTACGAGCCGGTCGCCGATCCCGGCCTCCTCGCCCGGTACCGGGCCGCCCTCGGCGCGATCGTCGTCGAGAACGCCGACCGGACCCCGGTCCACCGCCACACCGCGAACCTGAGCATGGCCCCCGGCTCCACCGAGCACCTGGTGCAGACCACCCTGGGCGCGGCGCGGGACGAACTCGTGCGGGGCCTCGGCGGGCTGCTGGGGCGGCCCGTGCCGGTGCAGGACGGGTTCCCCGACCGCGCGGTGGTCGTCGGCACCCCGGACAGCTCGCCGTGGGTGCGCCGGCTCGTGCCCGCCCGCGACCTGGCGAGGCTCGGTGACGACGGCTACCTCATCCGTTCGCTGTCCCGGGGCGGGCACCGGTCGATCGTCATCGCCGGCAACACCGATCTCGCCGCGCTGTACGGGACTTTCGCCTTCCTCCGCCGTCTTCAGGCGCAGCAGTCCGTCACCGGCCTGGACGTCTCGTCGGTGCCCCGGATCAACCACCGGTACCTGAACTACTGGGAGACCGAACGCCTCTACGCCGGCAACAACCCGGCGGGCACCGGCGGGCTGAACGGCGAGAACGGGGCGATGTTCGACTTCACCGCCACCGGCGCGTCGGCCGCGCTGAACCTGCCGGTGATCCTCGACCGGTACCTCGTGGCCGCGCGGGCGATGGCGTCCCTCGGCATCAACGGCATGACGATCAACAACGTCAACGCCAACAGCTTCTACCTCACCCCGGCCGCCATCGAGCAGGAAGCGGCCCTGGCGGACGCGCTGCGCCCGTACGGGATCCGGCTGGCCGTGTCCATCAACTACGCGGCACCGACGGACGCCCGGTTCGCGCCCGACACCCTCACCCGGGAGGAGCTCGATCCCTACAGCGCCAAGTTCCGCGACTGGTGGACCCGCCGGGCCCGGCAGCTGCAGGCCGCCATTCCCGACTTCATGGGGTTCACCGTCAAGGCGAACTCCGAAGGCCAGCCGGGTCCCCAGGACCTGGGCTACGACCACGGTGACGGCGCCAACGGGATGGCGGCGGCGGTGGCGCCGCTCGGGATGCGGATCTTCTGGCGGACGTTCGTCTACAACGCCGACGTCGACGCCGACCGGCTGAAGCGCGCCTACCTGGAGTTCGGCCCCATCGACGAGGAGCCCCAGCCCGACGGGACGACCGGCCGGTTCGCCGAGAACGTGTTCCTGCAGACCAAGAACGGCCCGCTCGACTACCAGGCCCGGGAGCCGGCGAACCCGCTCTTCGGCCGGATGGAACACACCAACCAGGCCATCGAACTGCAGATCACCCAGGAGTACACCGGGCAGAACACGATGCTCTGCTACCTCGGCCCGCTGTGGGAAGAGGTGCTGAAGTCCGACACCTACGCCACCGGGGCGGACGGCCGGCTGCTGGCCCGGCGGCTGGTCGGCCACGTCGTGGACGGCACGGCCCAGGGGCATCCGGACAGCGCGATCGTCGGCGTGGCCAACTTCGGCAACGCCGACAACCTGACCGGGCACCACTTCGCGCAGGCGAACCTGTACGCGTTCGGCCGGCTGGCCTGGGACTGGACCCTCGACGCCCGCGGCATCGCCGAAGACTGGGTCCGGCTGACCTGGGGCAACCGCGACTTCGTCGTCCGCACCATCGTGACGATGATGATGGGCTCGCGGGAGGCGCTGGTGAGCTACCAGACCCCGCTCGGCGTCGCGCACCAGTTCCGGTCCAGCGACCACTACGGCCCCAACCCCGCCGAACGCCTGGCGCGGGACGACTGGAGCCCGGTGTACTACAACAAGGCCGACCGCGCCGGGCTCGGCTACGACCGCTCCCCCACCGGCAGCGGCTTCACCGCGCAGTACTTCCCGGTGCTCGCGGCCCGGTACGGCGACATCGACACCGTCCCCGAGAACCTGCTGATGTGGTTCCACCACGTGCCGTGGGACCGGAAGCTGCGCAGCGGCCGCCTCTTCTGGGACGAGCTGGTGTACCGCTACCAGACCGGCGTCCACTACGTGTCGTGGCTGCGCCACGCGTGGGACGCGCTCGAACGGCACGTCGACGCCCGGCGCTTCGCCGAGGTGAAGGCCAAGCTCGCCGCGCACGAAGCCGACGCGGGCAGCTGGCGCGACACGTGCGTGCGCTACTCGCAGGAGTTCAACGGCCTGGCCGTTCCCACGGCCGGGCCCCTCGCGATCGAGATCGTCGTCGGCGGGCGGAGGATCGGCGGGTTCGACGCCGGCGCGCCGTCCTTCACCGTGGCTGTCCCGGCGGGGACGTCACCGAGGATCACGAAGGTCGTCCCGGGCGATCCGGCGGCGCGGTGCGAAGTGCTTTCCCAGGCTCGCAGCGTCCCCGGGCAGGCTGTGGTGCGGGTCACTTCCACGACCTTCTTCGGGCCGATCCTCAAGGACTACGTCTTCGAGTTCACGCACTGACGGGAACCTCCGGGCGGCCGCGTCCGTTGTCGTTTCCTACGGCACCGTAGGTTACGGTCGCGTAGGTACGGAAGGACGTTCCCCCATGCCGGTCCCCGAAACCACCCGCCTGCTGCACGAACTGGAAGGCACGGTCGAAGAGAACCTCAACCGGCACCTCGCCGCCGCCCAGGAGTGGATGCCGCACGAGTACGTCCCCTGGAGCCAGGGGCGCGACTTCGCCGACCTCGGCGGGGAGGCCTGGGACCCGGAGCAGTCCCGGATGAGCCCGATCGCGCGGACGGCCCTCGAGGTCAACCTGCTCACCGAGGACAACCTGCCCAGCTACCACCGCGAGATCGAGCGCGCGTTCGGCCGCGACGGCGCCTGGGGCACCTGGGTGCACCGGTGGACGGCCGAGGAGGGCCGGCACGGCATCTGCATCCGCGACTACCTGCTGGTCACCCGCGCCGTCGACCCGGTCGAGCTGGAGCGCCTGCGGATGGAGACCATGCAGGCGGGCTACGACACCGACGACAAGCCGCTGCTCAACGTCTGCGCGTACGTCTCGTTCCAGGAGCTCGCGACGCGGCTCTCGCACCGCAACACCGGCCGCTACACCCAGGACCCGCTGGCCGAGAAGCTGCTGTCCCGGGTATCCACGGACGAGAACCTCCACATGGTCTTCTACCGCAACCTCGTCAAGGCGGCGCTGGAGATCTCGCCGGACGCCATGGTGCGCGCGATCACCGACGAGGTGGTGAACTTCGCGATGCCGGGCGCGGTGATCCCGAGCTTCCAGCGCAAGGCCGCGCTGATGGCCAAGGCCGGCATCTACGACCTGCGCATCCACCACGACGACGTCGTCCAGCCGCTGCTGCGGTACTGGAAGGTCTTCGACCTGACCGGCCTCGGCGCGGCCGGCGAGGCCGCCCGTGAGGAACTGGCGACGTTCCTCAAGGGGCTCGACACGCAGGCGTCCCGCTTCGAGGAGCGCCGGGACGCCGCGGCGGCGCGCCGGGCCGCGCGCGGCATAGTGGACGTCTGAGCCTGCGTATCCGCCGGAGGTCGCCGTGCCGCACCGAGGTCGCGTTCCCGGCGCCACCGGGCCGGTGCTCGGCCGCGCGCTGCGGGTCCTGGAGGCGTTCTCCCCGGACCGGCCGGCCCTGCGGCTGAGCGAGGTCGCCCGTCGGGCCGGGTTGCCGGCCGCGACGGCGCACCGGCTGCTGCGCGAGTTCTGCGAGTGGGGCGCGCTGGAGCGCGACGAGACCGGCGTCTACCGGGTCGGGCTGCGGCTGTGGGAGCTGGGCTCGCTCGCGCCGCGGGGGCTGGGCCTGCGGGAACTCGCCCTGCCGTTCCTGGAGGACCTCTCGCAGATCACGCGCGAGAACGTCCAGCTCGCCGTGCGCGAAGGCGCCGAAGTGGTGTACATCGAGCGGATCGCCGGGTCCGGGGCGGTGCCGGTGCTGACCCGCGTCGGCGGCCGGTTCGCCCTGACCGCGACGGGCGTCGGGCTGGTCCTGCTCGCCCACGCGCCGGCCGCCGTGCAGGAGGAGGTGCTGGGCAGCCCGATCGAGCGGTACACGAGCGAGACGGTGACCGACCCAGACCGGCTCCGGCACATGCTCGCCGACGTCCGGACGCACGGGTTCTCGATCAGCGAGCGCCAGGTGACGCTGGACGCGCTCTCGGTCGGCGCGCCGATCCACGACGCGCGTGGGCAGGTGGTCGCGGCGGTGTCGCTCGTGGTCCGGTACGGGAGCGTCGCGCCGCACGCCCTCGCGCCCCTGGTGATGACGAGCGCCCGCGCGATTTCCCGGGCGCTTTCCATCTTATGAAATCGGCCTTCGTGGCACCCGGGTCGCTCCTCCACGCTGTGACCCGGCCCACCACGAAAGTACGACCTCATGAGCGCCATTCCCCGCGACCAGTGGTACGTCGCCGCCTACGGCTCCGAGATCGGCGCCGAGCTGTTCAGCCGCACCGTCTGCGGTGAGCCGATCCTGTTCTGGCGGACCCGCGACGGGAACGTGACCGCGATGGCCGACCGGTGCGTGCACCGGCGGTTCCCGTTGTCGCAGGCGCCCTCCCGGCTGGTCGACGACCAGGTCATCTGCGGCTACCACGGCTTCACCTACGGCGCCGACGGCAAGTGCGTGGCCGTCCCCGGGCAGACCCGGGTGCCACGGACCGCACGGCTGACGCACTACCCGTTGGTGGAACAGGATTCCTTCGTCTGGGTGTTCATCGGTGACCCGGCGAAGGCGGACGCGTCGGCGATCCCGCGGGCGCCCTGGCTCGACTCGCCGGACTACACCACCGTCCGCGGGATGGAACCGTTGCGGGCGCGGTATTCGCTGCTGGTGGACAACCTGCTCGACCTGTCCCACGAGACCTATCTGCACGGCGGCTACATCGGTACCCCGGAGGTCGCCGAAACGCCGATCACCACCGAGGTCGACGAGGAAGCCGGGATCGTCTACGTCTCGCGGCACATGGCCGACGCGGCGTGCCCGCCCTTCTACGCCAAGTCGACCGGCCTGGAGGGCCGCATCACGCGCTGGCAGGACATCGAGTACACGCCGCCGTGCCTGTACAAGCTGCACAGCCGCATCGCACCGGTCGGGTCCGTGCCCAACCCGGACGGCAGCGACCCGGACGCCTTCCACGTCGAGGTCGTCTACGCCATCACGCCCGAAACGGAGAGCTCGACACACGACTTCTGGGCGGTGGCCCGGGACTTCGCGCTCGACGACGAAGGCGTGTCGGCGTTCCTGGCGGAGAACAACCGCACGGTGGTGCTGCAGGACGTCGAAGCCCTCGACGTCCTCGAGCGGGTGATCGCCACCGAGCCGGACGGTTACCAGGAGCTGTCGATCAACATCGACACCGGCGGCCTCGCGGCCCGCCGCATGCTGCAGCGGATGGTCACGTCGTGAACCGGCCGATGCTCGCCGGAGACCGCGTCTACCGCATCCACTGGGTGCTCGGCACCGACCGGCTGCGCGCGGTCTGCCACTGCGGCGCCGAGCGCGAGTTCGAAGATCCGGTGCAGCTGTGGGACTGGCTGCTCGCCCACCCCGAAGGACACTCATGACGCTCGAACTGGTGGTGGACCGCAAGGAAGACGTCGCCGACGGCGTGGTCGCCCTCACCCTCCGCTTTCCCGGCGGTGAGCCGCTGCCGCTCTGGGAGCCGGGAGCCCACATCGACCTCGTCCTGCCGGGCTTCGTGCGGCAGTACTCGCTGTGCGGCGACCCAGCGGACAGGTCGGCGTACCGGGTGGCGGTGCTGCGCGAGCGGGACGGCCGCGGCGGCTCGGCGTACGTGCACGACAAGCTGTCCGCCGGCGACCGGGTTTCGGTTTCCGGCCCCCGCAATCACTTCGCTCTGGTGGAGGCCGCGCGGTACCTGTTCATCGCGGGGGGCATCGGCATCACCCCGATCCTGCCGATGCTGGACCGCGCGGGCGATGACTGGCAGCTGGTCTACGGCGGCCGCACCCGGTCGTCGATGGCGTTCACGGCCGAGCTCGCCGCCCACGGCGACCGGGTGTCGTTCCGCCCCCAGGACGAACACGGCCTGCTGGACCTTTCTTCCCTGCTCACCGACGTCCGTCCGGGCACGGCGGTGTACTGCTGCGGCCCGGAGCCACTCCTGGCCGCGGTGGAGGCGCTGAACCCGGCCGACCTGCACGTCGAGCGCTTCACGCCGGTTTCGGACGAGGGCCCGCGCACGGCGTTCGAGGTCGAGCTCGCCGGCTCGGGCCGGGTGCTACCGGTGCCCGCGGACCGGTCGATCCTCGAGGTGGTGGAGGAGGCGGGGGTCACGGTGCTGTCGTCGTGCCGGGAGGGCACGTGCGGAACGTGCGAGACGGGCGTCCTCGGCGGCGAGCCGGACCACCGGGACTCGGTGCTGACGGCGGACGAGCGCCTGGAGAACGAGGTGATGATGCTCTGCGTGTCCCGCGCGTGTTCGCCGCGCCTGGTGCTCGACCTCTGACGCAGCGTCACTGCACGGCGAGGTCGGCCGATCTGTAGTGACATAGGACGGGTGAGAACTTTTCACTCTTTCCTGGACAAGGTGGACGAGCGGCTCGGCGACGGGCTCGAGAGCGTGCTGTGCGCCCACCACCGGCGGCGCCTGCGGGGGCTCGGCTGGGGCGACGTGCTCGCACCGGGCGGCTCGGACGACCCGCTCGGCGGCCGGGCCCCGGTGCGCGACGGCAACCGCGTCGAGGTGCTCATCGACGGTGAAGAATCGCTGCCCGCCGTCGCCGAGGCCATCCGAAGCGCGAAATCGTACGTGCACCTCGCCAACTGGCACGCCAGCGCCGACTTCCGGCTGACGCGGGAGCCCGGCTCGCCCACGCTGCGGGAACTGCTCGCCGAGGCCGCCGGGCGAGGTGTCCGGGTTCGCGTCCTGCTGTGGGCCGGGCCGCCCTTTCCCGCCTTCCAGCCGTCGCGGAAGCTGGCTCGCTCCGAGCAGCGGAAGTTCACCGAGGGCACCGACGTCCGCTGTGTCCTCGACGCCCGCGAGCGGACCCTGCACTGCCACCACGAGAAGCTGGTGATCGTCGACGACGTCGTCGCCTTCGTCGGCGGGGTCGACCTCACCGCGCTGGAAGGCGATCGGCACGACAGCCCGGATCACCCGCCGCGGCCGATCGGGTGGCACGACCTCATGGCGCGGCTCGACGGCCCGGTGGTCGCCGACGTCGCCGAGCACTTCCGGCGGCGGTGGGTCGAGGTCGCCGGCGAGGACCTGCCGGCGCCCGCGGTGCCGGGGCCGGTCGGCGGCAGCCGCGTCCAGCTGCTGCGGACCGTCCCGAACGACACCTACGACTTCCTGCCGAAGGGCGAGTTCACCGTCCTCGACGGCTACCTGCGCGCGCTGCGGTCGGCGCAACGGCTGGTCTACCTGGAGAACCAGTTCCTGTGGTCGCCGGAGATCGCCGAGGTGCTGCTCGACAAGCTCCGCCACCCGCCGCACGAAGACTTCCGCGTGGTCCTGCTGCTGCCGCGCAAGCCGAGCAACGGCTCGGACACCACCCGCGGCCAGCTGGGCCGGCTGCTCGACGCCGACGACGGCCACCGCCGCCTGCTCGCCACGACCATCAGCGCCCACGACGGCGACGAGTCGGCGCCGGTGTACGTCCACGCCAAGCTCGGCATCGTGGACGACTCCTGGCTGACGGTCGGGTCCGCCAACCTCAACGAGCACTCGCTGTTCAACGACACCGAGGTCAACATCGCCACCGACGACCCGGACGTGGTCCGCACGACCAGGCTGCGGCTGTGGGCCGAACACCTCGGCCGGCCGGTCTCGGAGCTCGAAGGGAGGAATCCCGCGGACGTCGTCGACAACCTCTGGCGGCCGCTGGCCGAGGAGCAGTCCGAGCGGGAACGCCGCGGCGAGCGCCGGACCCACCGGCTGGTGCTGCTGCCGGGCGCCTCGCGCCGCGCGGCCCGGCTGCAGGGACCGTTGCGAGGACTGCTGGTCGACGGCTGAGCGGCCTCGAGCGCTACCTGATCCGCAGCTTCCGCATCAGCTTCAACCCGGAAAGCATGCTCTCGACGTACTTCTCGTACCCCTGCCCCGGCCGGGGCCCCATGACCTGCTTCTTCAGCACGGCCAGGTTCTGCACGTCCGTGTACTTCAGCAGCCCCTGGTCACCGTGGCGGGCCCCGACGCCGGAGTTCTTCACCCCGCCGGACGGCGTCCCCTTGGCCGCGTAAGCCGTCGCGAGGACGTCGTTCACGTTCACGTTGCCGGACTCGATCCGGGCCGCCACCGCGCGAGCCGCCGTGACGTCGGTGCTCCACACGGACGCGTTCAGCCCGTAGTCCGTGTCGTTGGCCAGCGCCACCGCTTCGTCGACCGTGCGGTACTTGTGCAGCGCCACCACCGGGCCGAACGTTTCCGTGACGCCGCAGACCATGTCCGAGGTGACGCCCTCGAGGATCGTCGGCTCGAAGAAGGCGGGGCCGAGGTCGGGGCGCGGCTTGCCGCCGCACAACACGGTGGCGCCCTTGGCCACCGCATCGTCCACATGGGACTTGACGCGGCGCATGTGGTCGGGCGAGACCAGCGAGCCCATGTCCGGGCCGAAGTCGTAGGCCGCGCGGACGTCGAGGGCCGAGGCCGCCGCGACGAACGCCGTCTTGAACTCGTCGTAGCGGGACTCCGGCAGGTAGATCCGCTCGATGTGCATGCAGATCTGTCCGGTGTTGCCGAACGCGCCGAAGATCGCACCCTGAACGGCTTCGGCGATGTCGGCGTCCGGGAGGACGATCATCGGGTTCTTGCCGCCGAGCTCCAGGCAGCAGCCGATCAGGTTGCGGCCCGCCCGCTCGCCGATCACCCGGCCGGTGGCCGTCGAACCGGTGAACATGACGTAGTCGGCGTGGTCGATCAGGGTGGGGCCGACGTCCGGTCCCTCGCCGCAGACCACCTGGAACAGCCCTTCCGGCAGGCCCGCTTCCTCCAGCAGCCGGACGCCGTAGAGCGGCGAAAGCGCCGTCTTGTTGTCCGGTTTCAGCACGACCGCGTTGCCCGCCATCAGCGCCGGCACGGCGTCGGAAACGCCGGTGGCGAACGGGAAGTTCCACGGCGCGATGATGCCGACGACCCCCTTGGGCAGCCGCACCTCGGTCGACGTCGTCAGCAGCGGCACCGGCCCGCCGCGCTTGGCCGGCGCCAGCAACCGGGCCGCCCGCTTCAGGTAGTGGCTCATCACCATCGGCGGGTCGCAGGTCTCCTCGATCGCCATCCGCCGGTTCTTGCCGCTTTCGACCTGGATGAGGTCGGCGACGGTCCGCGCCCGCTCGACGAACAGCGCGTGCGCCCGCCGGAACACCGCCAGCCGTTCCTTGACCGGCGTGGCCGCCCACTTCCGCTGGGCTTCGCGCGCGACGGCGAACGCCCGCTCGATGTCGTCCGGCGTCGACTGCGGCAGCTCGACGAGCACGTCGCCGGTGTAGACCTCGGTGAGCTTCCAGGTCGCGCCGGCCGAGCCGGGTACCCGCGCCACGAGCTGGGCCAGGAACGCGTCGGTGACCGAAGCGGGACGGGTGAGTCCGAGTGGCGTGAGCGTCATGACCGGCTCCCGAGGACGAGCTGGGCGCCCATTTCCCCGATCATGATGCAGGGCGCGTTGGTGTTGCCGCCGGTGATCGACGGCATGATCGAGGCGTCGCAGACCCGCAGGCCCTCGACGCCGCGCACGCGCAGGTCGGGGCCGACGACGGCGAGCTCGTCGACGCCCATCCGGCAGGTGCCGACGCCGTGGTAGACCGACGTCGCGCGGTTGAGGATCGCGTCGCGCAGTTCCTGGCCCTTCAGCTGGGCACCCGGGTGGATCTCCTCCTTGACCGCGCCCTTGAACGCCTTGGACGCGAAGATCTCGCGCACCATTTCCGAGCCTTCGCCGAGCAGCTCGAGGTCGGCCGGGTCGGACAGGTACTGGAAGTCGATGAGCGGCGCCGCGGCGGGGTCGGCCGAGGCGAGCCGCAGCGTGCCGCGGCTCTTCGGGTAGATGAGCGTGGTCAGCACGGTGAGCGCGGGGCGCTTGTCGACGTCGTGCCGGATCGGCGCGTCCTGGTTGGGCGACACGTACGCCCACGGCAGCAGGTGCAGCTGCAGGTCCGGGACGGCGCCGGCCTGCGAGGTGCGCAGGAAGGCGACCGCCTCGAAGACCGAGTTCGCCAGGAACGTCGTGCCGGGGCGGAGCAGCTCCCGGGCCAGCCCGCGGGCGAAGTACGGTGCCGTGCCCTTGTTCTTGCTGGTCGAGACGTGGAACGTCAGGGCGTGGAACATGTGGTCGTGCATGTTGTCGCCGACGGGCAGGTCGGCGACGACGGCGATGCCCTGTTCCCTGAGGTGCTCGGCGTGGCCGATGCCGGACAGCATGAGCAGCTGCGCGGACCCGATGACGCCGGCGGAGAGGATGACCTCCTGGCCGGCACGGACGGTGCGCCGGCGGCCGCGGTCGAGGACCTCGACGCCGACCGCGCGGCCGTTCTCGATCAGCACCTTCTCGACCAGCACCCGGTCTTGCAGCTGCAGCGTCGAGGGCGCGAGGTGGTGGATGTACCCGCGCGAAGCGCTGTAGCGCAGGCCGTCGGCGGCGTTCTGCTGCATCCGGCTGACGCCCTCTTGGGACTCGGCGTTGTAGTCGTCGAGGATCTTGCAGCCGAGCGCGTCGGCGGTGGCGTCGACGAACTGGAGCGAGCCTTCTTGGGGGTTCTTCGCGCGGGTGACCCGGATCGGGCCGCCGGCGCCGCGGAAGGCGTTCTCGCCGTCTTCGAAGTCCTCCATGCGTTTGTAGGCGGCGTTGACGCTGTCGGCGTCCCAGCCTTCGTTGCCCTCGGCGGCCCAGGAGTCGAAGTTGGCGCGGTTGCCGCGGACGTAGACCATGCCGTTAATGGAGCTGGAGCCGCCGACGACCCGCCCGCGCGGCACCGGCATCCGCCGATCGAGAACGTGTTTCTGCGGCACCCCGTAGAAGCCCCAGTCGAGCGGTTTCTTGAGCTGCGGGACGGCGTGCATCGGTCCGACGAGCCCGGGTTTCCGGACGAGCAGCTGCTCGTCGCTCTTGCCGGCTTCGAGGACGATCACGCTGGCCCCGGCCTCCGCCAGCCGCCCCGCGATCGCCGCACCCGAGCTCCCCGACCCGACGACGACGTAGTCGGCCTCGTCGCCGCGCGCCGCCCTTTTCGCCATGTCCGCTCCTCGCTACGACCGGCCACTAGAACTGTAACGTGTTCTAGTTCGAGCCAACCGTATAGCGTCCGCCCAGGGGTGCGCAACGGTCCGCGGCGGCCGGCCGGATGCCGCGAATGACTCATTCGGGACGCCGGAGGTCCCGAATGTCTCCGGATCGTCGACCCCGAGCGCCCGCGCGAGCGTCGTGCCGTGCAGGTCCACGG
>NZ_JBSFNC010000190.1:0-15131 GCF_053586895.1 Amycolatopsis sp. NPDC003731
CCGCGCAGGGCGAGTTCGACCTGCCGCTGGTCACCACGGTCCTGCGCGCGCGACGACGGTGACTTCCTTGACCTCGATCCAACCCGAGGTTGCACCACCACCGCCAGCCCATCAGCCCGGGAGGGGCCATGACCTCGATCGCGCCCGTCAAGACGCCGGCCGAGCGTGCGTTGCCGCGTTGGTCGGCCCGCTCCTGCGCGGACGCCGACCGGGCGGCCGTGCTCGCCCTCTTCACCGATCCCGGCTTCTTCTTCCGCACCGACCGGCCCGAGACGCGGCCCGAGTGGGAGATCCTCCGGCTCCTCGGCGACGACAGCCGCGTGCTCTGCGCCGACGGCCGGCCCGTCGGCCTCTACGCCTTGGAGCACGAGGGCAGCGAGCACGGCTGCCACTACGTCCTGCACCTGCGCCTGCGCTCGGACACCCCCACCTCCTGGTGGTGCGACGCCTACCGCGAGATCGTGCGGGCGCTGCGGTGGCGCCACGAGCTGGTGCGGCTGTCGGTCCGGTTCCTCGAATTCGACCCGGCCGGACTCGCCTTCGCGCGGGCGGCCGGGCTCACCGAAGAGGGCACGCTCGCCGGCGTCACCACGCGCGATGGCCGTCGCCGCGGCACGGTCTTCTTCTCCCAGGTCGAGGCGGCGTCATGAAACTGCGCGGATACCGCGGTACCGACCGCGGGCTGCTGAGCGGGCCGTGGCTCGCCGGCGAGCTGCTCGGCCTGCCGATCGGCGACTGGCCCGCGCTCGCCGAACCCACCGCGGTCCCCCCGCCCACCGGCGACGACGAGGAGCTGTGCGTCACCGACGACGCCTTCGTCCGCTACACGGCCATCGACTGGGTGCACCGGCGGGCCCGCGTCGAGATCGGCGTCCACAGTCCACTGTCCGATGTGGACGCACTACTGGCGCGCGCCGTCGAGCACGGGTTCACCGGCCTGAACCTGCGCCGGCTGCACGGCTGGGTCACCCCGGTCACCCGGCCGGACACCGAAGCGCTGACCGCGGCCGGGTTCCGGCGCGAAGCGGTCGTCCCGGCCGCCACCTGGTTCGACGGCGCACCCGCCGCACGGGAGATCTGGGGGACGATCCGCCATGACTGACCTGAGACCGCTTTCGCCCGCCGAAGCCGCGCAGGGCCTGCGCCGCGCGGGGGACGCCGCGCGCGGGTTCCTCGGCACCGACCCGGTCACCCAGAACGACGCCCTGCTCGCGCGGGAGCTCACCCGGCGCGAAGCCCAGGTGTACGCCGCGGGCGGCGCGCTGGTCGGCTGCGTGCCGAACCGGGCGCAGCCGCGCCAGGCGTACGTCTCGAGCACGTCCGCCGGCCCGGAGCCGGTGCGCGCGCTGCTCGGCCACCTCACCACCTACCAGCGTCGGACGTCGTTCGTCGCCCTGGTCCCCGAGGAGGGTGCCGCGGCCTTCCTCGGGGCCGGGTTCGCCCACAGCGGCGTGCTGCCCGGCCACCACTACGCCGGCCACGCCTTCCACGACCTGCTGGTCCTGGTGAAGGAGGAGCCATGCCGATCGTGACCGTCCGGCACTTCACCGAAGAGGACGTCCCGCTGCGCACGGAACTGCTGCGCGAGGCCCGGTTCGCGGCCAACCTCACCGATTTCGCCGTCGGGTCCGACGACGACGGCCTGCAGGCCCGGCAGCTGCGCACCATCACCGAGGAGCACCGGACCAAGCGGATCTTCACCGTCTGCGGCGCGCACGGCCGCGTGCTGGGCTTCGCCTGGATCACCTCGATCGACTGGCGCGCGCAGTGCTGCGAGCTGTCCTTCGGCGTGCTGCCGCGCGACCGCGGGCTCGGCGCGTTCGCCGTCTACGCGGTGCACAAGCACCTGCGCGACGAGCTCAACATGCGCGTGATCGTCAACCAGGTCTACACGCACAACACCATGTTCCTGTCCGCCGAGGCGCTCGAAGCCCAGCACCAGGTCCGTTGCGAACGGGATTCCCACACCGTCGGGCAGTGGCGGACGGCCTGTTACTGGACCCTGTCCGATGAGGACATCCGGCAGCACGAGGCGTCCGCGGAGGAACGACGGCGCGAACTGGCCGAGCGGATCCGCGAGCGGATCGAGGCCCGGTCGTGACCGGGCGGGCCGGGTACCTGCGGACGCCCGCGATCTCCGGCGGCACCCTGTACTTCGCGTGCGAGGACGACCTGTGGTCGGTGCCCGCCGAAGGCGGCCGGGCGCACCGCCTGACCGCGGGGCCCGGCGAGGCCCGGCGGCCGCGGATTTCCCCGGACGGCAAGGAAATCGCGTTCGTCGGCACCGACGACGGCCCGGCCGAGGTGTACGTCATGCCCGCCGAGGGCGGCCGGCCGCGGCGGCTGACCCACCAGGCCGGCCGGTGCGTCACCGTCGGCTGGCACCCGCACACCGGCGAGGTGCTCTACGCGACCGACGCCGAGCAGCCGTCCGGCTTCGGCGCGCGCCTGTTCTCGGTGTCCTCGGCCGGCGGTCCCGCGCGGCCGCTGCGGCTCGGGCCGGCCGACACGATCGCCTTCGGTGACACCGGTGTCGTCGTCGGCCGCAACACCGCGGATCCCGCGCGGTGGAAGCGGTACCGCGGGGGCGGCACCGGCGAGCTGTGGTACGCCGAGGACGAAGCCGGGCCGTTCGCCCGGCTCGTCGCGCTGCCCGGGAACGTCGCCGACCCCTGCTGGGCCGGCGGGCGCGTCCACTTCATCAGCGACCACGAAGGCATCGGCAACGTCTACTCGTGCCTGCCCGACGGCACCGACCTGCGCTGCCACACCGACCACCACGACCACTACGCGCGCGGGCTCACCACCGACGGCACCCGCCTGGTCTACACCGCGGGCGCCCGGCTGCACCTGCTCGACGAGCGCGGCGCGCGGCCGGTCGAGGTGGACCTCGGCGGCGCGGCCCCGCAGCGCGGCCGCCGGTTCGCCCCCGCGGGCGAGTACCTCGACGGTGCGCGCCTGTCCCCCGACGGCACCCGGCTCGCGGTGACCGCCCGCGGCAAGGCGTTCACCTTCGAGCACTGGTCGGGGCCGGTCCGCGGCCACGGCAGCGCCGACGGCGTCCGCTACCGGCTGCTGCGCTGGCTGGCCGGCGGCCGGCAGCTCGTCGCCGTGGCCGCCGACGAGAGCCCGGACGAGCGGATCGTGCTGATGGACGCCGAGGGCGGCGAGGACGCCCCGGTGCTGGTCGCCGGCGGCGTCGGGCACATCACCGAGCTGACCGCCTCCCCCGCGTCCGGGCTCGTCGCCTTCGCGACCAGCCGCCAGCGCGTGTGGATCGTGGACACCGCCGACGTGCTCCCCCGGCCCCGGCTGCTCGACGCGAGCCGGCACGAGCGCATCGAGGACCTCGCGTGGTCGCCCGACGGCCGGTGGCTGGCCTACACGTTCCCGGAGTCGCCGCGCACGTCGTCGATCAAGCTCGCCGACACCGCGTCCGGGCGCACCCACCGGGTCACCGAGCCGGTGGTGCGGGACGCGCGCCCGGCGTTCGACCCGTCCGGGCGCTACCTGTACTTCCTCGGCCAGCGCGACCTCACGCCGGAGCTGGACCAGGTGCAGTTCGACGTCGGGTTCCCGTTCGGCTCGCGGCCGTACCTGATCACGCTGCGGGCCGGCGACCCCTCGCCGTTCGAGGCGCGGACCGCGGTGCCCGGGCAGGCGCTGCCCGTCCCGCGCGGCGACGGCCGGGTGACGATCGACCTCGACGGCATTTCCCGCCGGGTGGCGGCGTTCCCGGTGCCCGAAGGCCGCTACAGCGACATCGCGGCGCTGCCCGGCCGGGTCCTGCTGCTGTCGGTGCCCCTTTCCGCGCCCGACCCGGCGCACCCGGGGGCCGGCGGCGAGGGCACGGTGTCGCTGGTGGACCTGGGCACCGGCCGCGTCACCGAGGGCTGCCTCGGCGCGGTCGACGAGCTCGACGTCCGGGGCGACGTGGTGCTGCACCGCACCGACAGCCGGTTGCGGGTGCTGCGCGCCGACGCCGCCGGCGACCCACCCGACGGCGAGGACCCGGGCCCGGCGACCGGCTGGGTCGACCTCGGGCGCGTCAAGGTCCCGTTCGACCCGTCGGCGGAGTGGCGGCAGATGTTCCGCGAGGCGTGGCGGCTGCAGCGCGAAGGCTATTGGGACGCCCGGATGTCCGGGCTCGACTGGGACGCGGTGTACGACCGGTACGCGCCGCTCGCGGAGCTCGTGTCGTGCCGCGCGGAGCTGTCGGACCTGATCTGGGAGCTGCACGGCGAGCTCGGCACGTCCCACGCGTTCGAACGCGGCGGCGAGTACCGCGCCGGGCCGGACGAAGCGCAGGGCTTCCTCGGCGTCGACTGGGACACCCCGCCCGACGGCGCCACCTGGCGGATCGCCCGGATCCTGCGCGGCGACCCGTGGAACCCGAAGGCCGGTTCGCCGTGCGCCCGGCTCGGCGCGGACATCCGCGCGGGCGACGCCGTGGTCGCGGTCAACGGCCGCCGCGTCGGCCCGCCGGGCCCCGGCGAGCTGCTGGTCGGGCAGGCCGACCGGGAGGTGGAGCTGACCGTGCGGCGGGGCGGCGCCGAGCACCGCGTGGTCGTGCGGGCGTGCGCCGGGGAAGCGCGGGCGCGGTACCTGGACTGGACCGAGGGCAACCGCGCGTACGTGCGGACGGTGTCCGGCGGCCGGCTGGGGTACCTGCACGTGCCGGACATGACGCGCGCCGGGTACGCCGACTTCGTCCGCGGGTTCCTGACCGAGCTCGACCGCGACGGCCTGATCGTGGACGTCCGGTTCAATACGGGCGGGCACGTGTCGCCGCTGTTGCTCGACCGGCTGGCCCGCCGCCGCACCGGCACCGAGCACGGGCGGTGGAGCGGGATGGCACCGTACCCGACGGAGTCCCCGCGCGGCCCGATGGCGACGCTGCTCAACGAGCACACGGGCTCCGACGGCGAGATCTTCGCGCACGTCTTCCGCGCGCTCGGGCTCGGCCCGCTGATCGGCAGGCGCAGCTGGGGCGGGGTGATCGCGACCTGGCCGCGGCACCGGCTGGTGGACGGCACGGTCACGACCCAGCCGGAGTTCCGCTACCGCTTCGGCGACGCGGGCGGGTCGCTGGAGAACCACGGCGTGGAGCCGGACCTGGCGGTGGTCCCCGCCCCGGACCGGCTGCTCCCGGGCGAGGACGACCAGCTCGCGGCGGCGGTCGCGCACCTGCTGGCGGAGCTGGGTTCGCCGTCGGACGAGCTGCCCGTGCCCCGGGCGGCCCTGCTGCTGCCGCAGGCGCCATGACCGGCCGGGTCGACGTCTGGGTGGTGCCGGTCCGTCCCCGGCCGGAGTGGGTGGCGCTGCTCGCCGGCGCCGAGCGCGCGCGCTGGGCCCGGCTGGCGGCGACGCCGGCGGGGGACGTGTTCGTGGCTTCCCGTGCGCTGCAACGCCTTTGGGGTGCTTCGGTGCTCGGTGTGCCGCCGTCGGAGGTGGTGATCGACCGCTCCTGCGAGCACTGCGGCGACCCCGCGCACGGCCGGCCGCGGGTGGCCGGCGCCCCGGCGTTCTCGGTGTCCCACACCGGGCGGTGGCTGCTGCTCGCGGTGGCTTCGGCGGGTCTGATCGGGGCGGACATCGAAGACCCGGCCGCGGCGGCCGACCCGGCGGGATTGGCCGGGGTGGTCTTGTCGGCTCCGGAGCACCGGGAGTTCTCGGCGGCACCCCCGGCGGAGCAGGCCGGGCGGCTGCTGAGGGCGTGGACCCGCAAGGAGGCGGCGATGAAGCTGGCCGGGCTGGGGCTGGCGGCCGCTCCCGCGCGGGTGGACGTGCGGGAACGGCTGGCGCGCGCGGAGGTGACGGGGTGGCCGCGCGAGCCGGTGCACCTGCGGTCGCTGACGGTGCCGGGCGACCACGTGGCGGCGCTGGCGACGACGGTGCCGGTGCGGACAGTGCGCCGTCGAGAGCCGGCGGAGCTCGGCGCGGCGATGGTTGCCGGGGTGCCGTGACCGCGAGCGAGGTGACGGCGATGCAGCCGGCCGGGCTGCGACTGGCCGCCGCTCCCGCGCGGGTGGATGTGCGCGGGTCCATCGCCCGTTCGGGGGTGCCCGGTCGGCCGTGCGAGCCGGTGCCCCCGCGGCCGCTGACGGCCCCCGGCGGCCTGGGCCCTGACCGGCCCCGTGCGGGCCGTGACCTGGCCGAACTCACCGCGCCGCTCCTCGCCGGACGGCCGTGAACCCCCACGATCGGAGGCAGACCACAAAGACGGGTACCCAATCTGGGTAGCGGCTACCCATGTGCCCGCATCTCCCGTAGTGCGAATCTTCTCGGTGTGAGCCAGACAGTAGAGCGCCCCGAGCAGGCCCCCCACGAGGCACCGGCCTGGTGGACCGCCGCTCGCCTTCCCGGCGAGGGCGGCGACCACCCGCCGGCCTGGGCGCTGCTCGCCGATCGCGTCCTGGCTTCGCTGCCCGCCGATGGTGACTGGCCCGCTCCTGTCGAGGCCGAGGGCGATCGCGTCTTCCGGCACGCCGTCCTCCCCTTCGCCGACGCCGCCCGGGACCTCCTGCTCGGCCGCGAGCCCGCCGCCGAGCGGGTGTGGTCCGGCGTGGAAACCTGGCTCTGCGGGCAGCTCACCGCGCTCGCGGCGCGAACCTTCGTCCTCGAGCTGCACTCCGCCCGGAAAGCCGGCCTGCTGCGCGGCGCGACCGGGCGGGACCGCTTCGTCGACTTCCTCCGCCTGCTCGGCAGCCGCGGCCACCTCACCGACGTGCTGGGCCGCCACCCGATGCTGGCGCGGCTGCTCGCCCAGACCTGCCTGCGCACCGTCGACGCCGTCGCCGAGCTGCTCGCCCGGTTCACCGCCGATCGCGAGGCGCTGCGGGCCGGGTTGCTCGCCGGCAGTGCCGCCGAGCTGAGCGAGCTGACCCTCGGTGCCGGCGATGTGCACTCCGGCGGCCGCGCGGTGGCCGTGCTCGGGTTCACCGACGGGCGGCAGCTGGTCTACAAGCCGCGGCCGCTCGGGCTGCTCGCCCGGTGGGGTGAGCTGCTGCGGTGGTTCGCCGAGGAACGGCCCGGGCTCGCGCCGCGGCCGGTGGGCGTCCTCGCCCGCGACGGCTACGGCTGGGCCGAGTACGTGCCCGCGCGGCCCTGCGCCGACCAGGCCGGCGTCGAGCTCTTCTACCGCCGCCAAGGCGCGCTGCTGGCCCTGCTCTACGCGCTCGACGCCACCGACATGCACTGCGAGAACCTCATCGCCTGCGGCGACCAGCCGATGCTGGTGGACGTCGAGACGCTGTTCCACCCCGCCTTCACCTCGCTCACCCGCAACGGCCCCGACCCGGCCGCCGCCGCGCTGCACCGCTCGGTGGCGCGCACCGCCCTGCTGCCCACGCTGATGCTCGGCGAGCACGGCGCGCTCGACGTCTCGGCCTTCGGCGGCGGCAACGGCGAACAGAGCCCGGGCGAAGTGCCGCACTGGACCGGCGCCGGGACCGACGACATGCGCCTGGCGCGCGGGCCCCGCCCCTACGCCGGCGGTGCGAACCGCCCGGTGCTCGCCGGGGCCGAGGTCGACGCCGGGATGTACCGGCAGAGCCTGCTGAGCGGCTTCCGCGCCGCCTACGAATCGCTGGTGGACCGCCGCGGCGAGCTGCTCGGCGGCGCGCTGGACGGGTTCGCGGGCGAGGAGATCCGCCTGGTCATGCGGCCGACGCAGGTGTACGCGACGCTGCTGACCGACTCGACCCACCCGGCGCACCTCGCCGCGGGCGCCGCCCGGCCGGAGGCGTTCGCCTCGCTCGCCGAGGATCACGGGAAGGCCCACCTGCCCGCGCTCGTGCCGCACGAGATCACCGAACTGTGCGACGGCGACGTGCCGGTGTTCACCGCCGCCGCGGGGTCGGTCGACGTCACCACCGGCACCGGTGTGGTGCTGCCCGGCCTGCTGGCCGCGAGCGGCCTCGACCAGGCCCGCGCGAAGATCGCGCAGCTGTGCGCGGAAGACCTGCGCGAGCAGGAGTGGTTCGTCGAGGCCACGCTCGCCACCCGCCGCCCGGAGGTCCGCCACGGCGCGGGGGCGCCGCTGCCCGGCGCGGTCGCCGCCGTCGTGCCCGACAGCCAGCACCTGCTCGCGCTGGCGTCGGCGATCGGCGACGACCTCGTCGCCCGCGCCGCGCACGACGACGTCCGGGCCAACTGGGTCGGCCTCGAACTCCTGGACGGCCGCCACTGGCTGGTGCTGCCGATGGGCGCCGGGCTCGCCGAGGGCTACTGCGGCACGGCGCTCTTCCTGGCCCAGCTGGGCGAGCTGACCGGCACCGCGCGGTACTCCGAGCTGGCCGCGAAGGCCGTGCGCACGCTGCCGGTGCTCGTCGAGGTCCTCGCCGAGCACCCCGACCTCGCGCGCGAAGTCGGCTCCGGCGGGTTCTTCGGCCTGGGCGGCATCTGCTACGCCCTGGCCCGCCTGGCCTCCCTGCTCGGCGACAACACGCTCGCCGCCTGCCTGCCCGCCGCGATCGCCGCGACCGCCGCCGCCGACGCGGCCGCGCCCGTGGGCGTCGGCGAAGGCACCGCGGGCGCCCTCGCCGCCATGCACGCCGTGCACGCGGAAAGCGGGCTGCCCGAAGCGGCCGCGCTGGCCGCCACGCTCTCCCGGCGGCTCGCCGGTGCCGCGCGCCCCACCGCCCCCGGCTTCCTCTGGGGCGCGGCGGGGGTCGAGTGGGCCCTCGGCCGGGGCGGCCGGATCCCGGCGGACTCCGTGGCCGGCGACCTGGGCTGGTGCTCGGGCCTGGCCGGGCGGGTGCTCGCCGCGGCCGCCGGTCCGGGGTTCGCCGCACCGGCGGCGGACGCGTTCTCGGCCGCGGTGGCCGCCCGGCCGCCGTCGTCGGACCAATCCCTCTGCCACGGCGAACTCGGCACCCTCGAAGCACTCGTGGTGCTCGCCGGGCAGGGTCACGAACCGTCGGTCTCCGCCTTGCGGAGAACGACTTCGCGCCTCGTCGGCGCCATCGAAGGACACGGGCTCCAGTGCGGTACGCCGCACGGCGTAGCGAGCCCAGGCCTGTTGACCGGAACCGGGGGTATCGGTTTCGGGTTGTTGCGGGCCGGTTTTGCCGAACAGGTTCCGTCGGTTCTGCTGCTCGAACCATCGGGGCACCGGAAATAACCGCGAAACTCATACAACACGGGAGTGCAGATGCGCAACGACACCAATGCCGGCGAATTCGACGCGACCCCCGCCGGTTCGGCGGCGGACAGCCCGCTCGGCGACGCCACGCCTGGTGCCAGAACGAAGATCGGTGTCCGGGCGGGGATTCTCGCCGGGCTGACCCTCGGCGTCGCCAGCGCGGCGGTCGTCACGATGGACATCAGCACCGTCGTCAGCAACCACACGCACGCGTGACGTGCTCGCGACGGCACAAAGCGTGACAACAACCCCAATCTTGCCGTCCGAACAGTGGAATCTCCACCGGAAGACCACCGAATTCGTGAGTCCGGTCTCTAAGGTTGGCGCATGCGCACCCGTGCCCCCGCTCTCGTCGGCCGAGGAACGGAGATCGAGGAGATCGGGCGGGTGTTGCACGACGCTCGCCGTTCTTCGGGATCGGCCGTGTTCGTCACGGGGGAACCCGGCATAGGCAAGACCCGGCTCGCCGCCGAGGCGGTCGGCCACGCTCTGGACGCGGGATTGGTGGTGCTGCGGGGCCGCGGCAGCACCACCGGGCCCGCCGTGCCGTTCCGGGCGCTCACCGAAGCACTGCTGTCGCTGGCCCGCACCGGCGGCCGCGAGCTGGTCGAACAGCTCGGGCCGTACCGGTCGGTGCTGGGCAGGCTGATCCCGGACTGGGCCGCCGGGGCCGACGCGGCCGGCGACTCCTCGCTGGTGGTGCTCGCCGAGGCGACGCTGCGGCTCACCGGGCTGGCCGGGGCGGGCCGCGGCTGCCTGTTCGTCGTCGACGACCTCCAGGACGCCGACGTGGAAACCCTGGCCGTGGTGGAGTACCTGGCCGCCAACATCCGCACGCAGCCGGTGGTCGTGCTGGCCACCCTGCGCGCCGAACCTTCGCCCGCGCTGGAGGCGGCCCACGCCGTCGCCCGGCGCGGTGAAGGTTTCCTCATGCCGCTCGACAGCCTCGGGCCCGCCGAGGTGCGGGACGTGGTGGCGTCGTCGCTCGGCGCCGAACCGGACCAGGTGTCCGCCGACGTGGCCGAGCGCCTGTTCGCCGACAGCGCGGGCAACCCGCTCGTCGTCGAGGAACTGCTGCACAGCATGGTGGCGGCGGGCGAGCTGGTGAACGGCGCCGCGGGCTGGCGGTTCACCGGCCACGGCCGCAGCGCCGTGCCCTCGACGCTCGTCACGATCATCACCCGCCGCGCCGACCGCCTCGGTGAACGCGGCAAGCAGCTGCTCGCCATCGCGGCGGTGCTCGGGCGCCGGTTCCCGCTGTCGGTGGTGCAGCGGGTGAGCGAACTGGACGACCACAGCCTGTTCGGCCACCTGCAGTCCGCCGTCGCCGCCCAGCTGCTCATCGCCGACGAGCGCGGCGAAGACTGGTACGCCTTCCGCCACCCGCTCACCGCCGAAGCGCTGCTGACCCTGCTCAACCCGGCCGAGCGCGTGGCGCTGTCGGCCAAGGCGGCCGACGCCGTCGTGGAGCTGCACCCCGACCTGCCCGGCGAGCTGTGCAGCCTGGCCGCGTCGCTGCGGCTGGGCGCCGGCGACCGCTGGGCCGCCGCCGACCTCTACCGCGAGGCCGCCCAGCGCGCGCTCGCCGAGGGCGCGCCGGGGTCGGCCATCGCCGTGCTGGAACACGCCGTGAACCTGCTCGGCGAGGACGCCGGCCGCGGCGGCGACCACTCCGGCCGCTACCGGGACCTGCTCGAACTGCTGCTGTTCGCGCTGGCGGAGGCGGGGCAGTTCGACCGGGCGGCGAAGGTGGCGCGTTCGCTGCGGCCCACCGACGGCCGCGATTCGGCGCGCCAGATCCGTGTCCACGTCCGGCTGGCGTGGGCGGCCCAGGTCGCCGGCCGCTGGGCGGAGGGCTTCGAGCAGGTCGCCGCGGCCCGTGCGCTGCTGCCGGCGGAGGGGCTGGACGAGGAAGCTGTCGCGGTCGACGCCGTGGACGCGTACCTGTCGATGTCCGGCCCGGCCCCCGACCGGGTGCGCCGCAGCGAGGAGCTGGGCCGCCGGGCGGTGGCCGGGGCCGAGCGGATCGGCTCGCCCTCGACGGCGTGCCAGGCGCTCTACGCGGTCGGGTTCGTGGTGCGCGAGCGGGACATGGCCGAGTCCGACGAGTGCTTCCGGCGGATGCTCGACAGCGCCGCCGAGCACCGGCTGACGAACTGGCGCAACTACGCGCTGGTCGGCCTGGGCGGCAACGCCTGGCTGGCCGAGGCCGACCCCTCGGGGCTGGAGACCGCGCGGGCCGAGGCGCTGCGCACCGGCGGGATCAGCCTGGCCTACAACGCGGACGCCGTGCTGGGCCTGCATTCGGTGCTGTGCGGCCGGTTCGCCGAGGCCGGGCGGCGGCTCGACGCGTGCTACGCGGAGTCGTCGCGGATCAAGCTGTACGCGGTCAGCCGGTACGTGCAGATGGCGCAGGCGGTGCTGGCGGGCCACCGCGGCGACCGCCGGGCGATGGAGTCCGCCCTCGGCGACTTCCGGCGCGGCGGCGGTGACGCCGGCCCGGAGGCCCCCCTGGCCCGCGGCCTGGCCCAGGTCTTCTGCTCGCTGCTGGAGGAGGACCGCGAGACCGCGCGCGCCCAGCTGGACACCCTGGCCGCCGACCAGGCGCGGCAGCAGAGCACGTTCCACCTGGCCGGCACCCACGGCCTCAAGCTGCTGCTCGACGTCATCGCGGGCGACGCGACCTGGGACGACCACCGGCGCATCGCCGCCGGAGCCACCGGCGGGATGCGCTGGAACCGCCAGTTCGTGCTCCTGGCCGAGGCGGTGCTGCACGGCCGCGACCACGCGCACGAGGCCGCGGCCACGGCCATGCGGCGCGCGGCCCAGGCGGCGGCCCCGTTCGGCGTCGCCCGCCCGCTGGGCCTGCGCCTGACCGCCGAGCCCGCGGTCGACGACGGCTGGGGCGAGCCGGCGGAATGGCTCCGCGAAGCCGAAAGCCACTTCCACGGCGCGGACGTGATCCCGGTGGCCAGCGCCTGCCGGGCCCTGCTCCGGCGCGCCGGAGCGTCGGTGCAGCAGCGCCGCACGGGCACCGAGCGGGTCCCGGAGAGCTTGAGGGCGATCGGCGTCACGCTGCGCGAGTACGAGGTCTTCGAGCTGCTGGCGTTCCGGCTCAGCAACAAGGCACTGGCGGCCCGGCTGCACATTTCCCCGCGCACGGTGGAGAAACACGTGGCGGCCCTGCTGATGAAGACGTCGGTCCGCGACCGCGCCGAACTGGCCCGCTTCGCGGCGGAGAACTCGTCGGCCTCGGAGGTCTGACGGCAACGTTCCGGGGCGCGGTCGTCCGGCACTCACGGCGGCGGGCCCCGCGGGCCCGCTCAGCACCGGGGTCCCCTTGAGCAGGACGCGGATTTCGCCGAGGGGCTGCGGCCGGCCGAGTGCCTGGTCCCGGGTGGGAGCCGCACCGACGTTGTCCAGCAGCTGCTGCCGGTCGGCGTCCGGCAGCTGCCGACATCGGAACCCTCTCCCGGCTGAACCCGCCCTCCAGGCTCCGAGCCGAGGCGCGGCCGGTCCACGTCCGAACGGTCACCCGATCGGGCAAGCGCACCTGCTCGATCGGGCCGTCACCCGGCGTCGTGCGACCGGCAACCGATCACGTCCGCGGCGGCGCGAGCGCCCGCCAGGTCAGCGGACCACCGCCGACAACGCGCACAACGCCGCCCACCCGGCCGCGAAACCCGCCACCTTCGCCCGCGCCGAACGATCCGGCAAACCGGTCCCGAACACCACCGCGTCCGCCGCGTCGGAGGCCACCCTCGCCGCCAACGCCACCTGAAGCGGCTTGCCCTCCGGTGCCAGCAACATCGCCAAACCGATCGCCGCGTCCCTGGCGCCGATTCCGGCGATCAAGGTGCGGACGCCCGCGGTGACGTCGCCGGCCGGGGTCGTCAAGCCGCATGGTTTGGCCAATACGCGCGGCGCGGCGATGATCGTGGCGCTGTACGCGGCCGTCACCGCTCCGAGGACGCGGGTCAACGCGGGCATCCGTCACTCTTTTCCCTAGGTGCGAGCTGAGGCTTTCCGCTTACCCCCGTCCGCCGGTGCCAAACCGCCGCCGACGCCGGAGTCGATCGCCGCCGTCACGATGCGGTTGCGGTCGCCGGACGACAGGACGCCGTTGGCCATGAGTTCCTGCGTCACCGCCTTCACGTGCTTCACGAACCGGTCATGCGATGCGTACTCCGCGTTCTCGTCGATGACGTCGTTGATCGTGCAGCCGTTGCCGATGTCGACGTTCGCCACCTGGCTGTCGATCCCGCCGACCACCACCGTCTCGCGGGTGTCCGACACCGGGCAGGCGTCCGGCGGCGGCGCGACCGCGACCACCGTGAACGCTCCCGAGACCTCGGCCGAGACGTTCCCGGCGACGTCCGTGGCCCGGGCCCGCACGGTGTGCGCGCCCAGCGCCGACACGACCACCGGCGCCGCGTACCTGGTCCACGCCGCGGCGTCCACTTTGTACTCGACGAAGCCTACTCCGGACTCGGTGTCCGAAGCCGTCACCGTCACGGTCCCCGCCCCCACATAGTTCCAGCCGCCGTCCTGCTTCCCGGTGACCTGGAGCGCGACCGAAGGCGCCGTCGTGTCCCCGCCGGGGACCACGGTGAACGACACCGAACCCTCCGCGGACGCGTTGCCGGCGACGTCACGAGCGCGGTAGCCCACCGTGTGCGCCCCGGCCGCGGACACCGGAACCGGTGCCGCGTAAGCAGTCCACGCCCCACCGTCCACTTTGTATTCGACGGCGGCGACCCCGGAACCCGCGTCCGCAGCCGTCACCGTGACCGTCGCCTTGCCGACGTAGCTGCCGTCGGCGTCCTGCGTGCCGGCCACCGAGGCCGACACCGTCGGCGGTGTCGTGTCGCTGCGGACCACCGTGAAGTGGGCCATGCCCTCCGGCGACACGTTCCCGGCGACGTCGGTGGCCCGGTAGTGCAGCATGTGCGTGCCGGCAGCGGAAACCACCACCGGCGCCGAGTAAGCCGTCCAGGGCCCGCCGTCCAGCTGGTACTCCACCGAAGCCACGCCGGAATCCGCGTCCGTGGCCGTGATCCGCGCCGTCGCGACGTCGAGGTAGTTGCCCGCCGCGTCCTGGGTGCCGGTGATCGCCGCGCTCACCGCGGGCGCGGTCGTGTCCCCCGGCCGCGCGACGACCGTGAAATGCGCCATCCCTTCTTCCGACGTGTTCCCGGCGACGTCGCGCGCGCGGTAGTGCAGCATGTGCGTGCCCGCGGCGGAAACCACCACCGGCGCCGAGTAAGCCGTCCAGGTGCCGCCGTCGAGCTGGTATTCGACCGCGGCGACGCCGGAGCCCGCGTCGGTCGCCGAAAGCGCCACCGTGGCGGACCCGACGTAGTTGCCCGACGGGTCACGATCCCCCGTCACGGCAGCGGTCACGGCCGGCGGGGTCGTGTCGCCGGTGCCGTCGGAGACGACGAACTCCCCCACCATCGCCGTGTGCCCGGGGATCGTGCAGAAGTACCGGTACTTGCCCGGCGTCAGCGTCACGACGGCTTCGTGCCGGCCGTCCTGCGGGTCGAACGGGTTGGCCAGGATGTTGAGCGAGACGTCGTGGTTGTAGCCCGGCGTCGTCGTGTCGAAGGTCAGGGTGTGCGACATCCCGGTCGTGTTGCCGGTGGCTTCGCTGTTCTCGAAGACGATGGTGGTCTCGCCGGGCAGGGCGCCGGTCGGCGCGGAGGCGTACTCGGTGGTGCTGTTGTTCCCGGTCCAGGTCAGCGTCTGGACCGGAGCCGCCGCCGCGGGCGTCGCCAGCCCGAGCAGCGCCAGGAACGCGGTCAGCAGCAGGGCGATCAGTCGTGGGGACATCGCGGGGAACCCTTCCTGAAGTGGGTCGGTGACTTCGACCAGCACCGCGCGGCCGTCGGCGGGGATGCCGCTCCGATTCGTGGCGTTGCTGGCCGCCGCGGCCGCGCTGTTGCTGGGCTGTGCCGGGCCGGCGTCGGCCGGGGAACTGCAGCAG
>NZ_JBSFNC010000191.1:0-14907 GCF_053586895.1 Amycolatopsis sp. NPDC003731
CTTCGGCATCATCGCCACGGAGAACGGCTGGAACCTCTACGTCGGCGGCAACGGCGGCACGACCCCGCGCCACGCCGAACTTCTGGTGTCCGATGCGTTCGTTCAGCAGGTCCTCGAGCTCCGGGATCGTGCGCCGCTCGAGCAGCATGTCCCAGTGGGTGCGCGGCGGCTTGACCTTCTTCTGCTCGGGCTGCCCGCCATCGACGATCTCCGATTCGCTGCCGTGCAGGCGGCACTCCCAGACCGTCGGGATCTCGGCGTCGTCGGAGAACGGCACCTCGAACTCGTGGTTCTTCGGGCAGGCGTAGCGCACGGTGCGTCGCGGGGCGAGGTCGTGGTTGCGGTCGGTCTCGTAGCTGACCGCTCCCAGCCGGCTTCCACGAAGAACACGGTCGGCCATGATGGGGTCCTTTCAGTCAGCTCCGGGGTGGAGCCAGGGTGTTGCTCACCCTATGCAACGACCCGCGGCCCCGGAGGATTCCCGGGACACCATGTCGTTGCTCACGATGAGCTGCGTCACCCGCCTGCATTAGCTTCCACTAGTAGGAGGCAGTTCGCGCTCCGGCGTGACGTCAATACGGCCTTCTTAGTGCTGATATCCCCCGGATGGGCTACTCGCGTCTCGCTCAGGTCAACCGTAACTGACCGTGATGGGCGGTAACCGGCCCCAAGTCACCCGCTCGAAAGTGGCGGCGACACAATACCTGATAACGCACGGTAGCGAATTCGGCCTCAAAACGTACTGAAGCTGAAGTTTCAACTACGGATTGTTCGGTATCTGCCACCACGACGGTATCGCCCTCGCGCACCACCTCGCCGTCCACCACCCGCGCGTTGAACCGCCCCGGCAGCCCGCACCAGCACAACACCTCCACCTGAACCGGCTGCAACTCGTCCGCCAGTTCGAACAGACGGGCGGCCCCCGGGAACAACCGGCTCCGGAAGTCCGTCGCGATCCCGAAGCAGTAGACGTCGATCTCCACCTCGTCGGCCAGCTCCGCCAGCTGGTCGACCTGACCGGGGGAGAGGAACTGCGCCTCGTCCACCACCACGTAGTCCACGTGCCGGCCCTGCGCCCACTCCTGCCGCACCAGGTCACGCACGTCGGTGTCCTCACCGACCTCCACCGCCTGCCGGGTCAGCCCGATCCGGCTGGAGATCTGCGGCGCCCCCGAACGGTCGTGGCGCACCAGCACCAGCCCCCGGCGCCCCTGCCGCGCGTGGTTGTGGTCGATCTGCAGCGCCAGCGTCGACTTCCCGCAGTCCATCGGCCCGTAGCAGAACTTCAGCCTGCCCACCGGCGGCGTCCCGCGCCGCGAACCCGCCGCGGGAACCGACGACAGGGCATCGGTGGGATCAGAGCCGGCGGCGTCGTCGATCAAGGTCACGACGCCCGACCCTATCGGTGGCTACAGAACCTCCGGCGGGGTGTTGCCCGCCGCCACGATCGCCCGCCGCACCGGCACCAGCCACACCAGCACCAAACCGGCCGCGAAGAAGATCACCAACGCGATGATGGCCAGCCGGAACGACCCCGTCGCCTGCCCGACCCCGGCGAACACCAGCGGCCCCAGCCACGACGTCCCGCGCTCGCCCACGACGTAGAGCGAGTAGTACTGCGCGTCCTTGCCCGCCGGGATCATCTGGCTGAACAACGACCGCGACAACGCGTTCGTCCCGCCCAGCACCAGCCCGATCCCCACCGCCACCGCCAGGAACTGCACCATCTGCCGCGGCTGCACGAAGTACGCCCCGCCCAGCACCACGATCCACACCACCAGACTGCCCAGGATCGTCCGCTTCGCCCCCCACCGCCGCGCCACCAGCCCGTGCACCGTCCCACCCAGGTACGCCACGAACTGGATCACCAGGATCGTGACGATCAGCACGCTGTTGCCGAACCCCAGCTCGTCCTTGCCGTACTGCGCCGACACCGTCACCACCGTGTTGATCCCATCGGTGAAGACCAGGTAACTGCCCAGGAACGCCAGCGTCAGCGGATACGCCTTCGCCGCCACCAGCGTCTGCCGCAGCTCCGTGAACCCCGCCCGCAGCACCGACCGCCCCGGCGCGACGTCCACCGGCACGTGCCGGCGGGGGAGCCGCCGCACCGCCGGGATGGTGAACGCCGCCCACCACAGCCCCGACGTCAGGAAGCAGATCTGCACCGCCAGGTCCTGATCCACCCCGAACAGGTCGTGCTGCAGGTAGAACCCCAGCTGCAACGCCAGCGCCAGCCCGCCACCCAGGTACCCGAACGCCCAGCCCTTCGCCGAAATGCCGTCCCGCTCATCCGGCCCGCCGATGTCGGCCAGGAACGAGTAGTAGACGACCAGCGAACCCCCGTACCCGATGTTCGCCACGATGAACAGCGCCGCACCCAGCTGCCAGTCCGAGCCCGTCAGGAAGAACATCCCCGCCGCGGCCGCCGCACCCAGGAACGCGAACCCGCCCAGGATCCGCCGCTTGTTGTGACTGCGATCCGCCACCGCACCCGCGATCGGCAGCACCAGCACCTGCACCACCGTCGCCACCGACAGCAGGTACCCCCACACCGAACCCGCCGGAAAGTGCAGCCCGAACAACGTCACGTCGCAGTGGTGCAGCGTGTCCGCCTTGCCCGCCGCGTCCAAGCACGCGCGGTCCCCGTTAAGGGTGATGTTCGCCTTCGCGTCCGCCGCCGCGATCGAGCTCATCGACAGCGCCCCGAACACCGTCGTCGTCGACGAATAGAACGGCGAATTCGCCCAGTCGTAGAAATACCAGCCCCAGCGCTCGCGCTTGGTCGAGCGCGTCCCGGCCAGCGTCATCCACGGCTCCTTCGGGTCAAGAACTTCCAGGTCAGCGCGGAGACTACGGGGACGCGCCGGCCGCCGAGAACGCCCCACCGAAACCGTGTCCGGTTTGTCGCTTCGTGATCATCCACCACCCCGCCACGACACCCGGTTCGCCCCTCACGGCGTGTCGCCGGCAAAAGTGAACAGTGTTTCATGTGAGACTTGAGCGCCGATCGTGTCTGTTGTGGTCAGTGGGACACGCTCCTACTGTGCACCCATGATCCAGAACCGCCGACGCACCGTGACGAGCCTCCTGCTCCTCGCCCTCGCCGCCATGGGTCTGCCGCTGCTCAACCCCGCCACCGCCGCCGCCGACCCCGCGGCGGGCGCCTGGGCCAAACTCCGCATGTGCGAGTCCAGCGGCCGCTACGCCACCAACACCGGCAACGGCTACTACGGCGCCTACCAGTTCGACCTGCCCACCTGGCGCAGCGTCGGCGGCCAAGGCCGCCCCGACCAGGTCGCCCCCGCCGAACAGGACTACCGCGCCCTCTACCTCTACCGCATGCGCGGCTGGCAACCCTGGCAATGCGCCGGAATGCTCAAACTCGCGGCCGACGCCGACGCCCGCAGCAAACGCGTCCCCAGCTACACCGAATCCGCCTACATCGGCGGGGGAGGCCTGCCCACCCCGCCACCCGGCCCCGGCGGCCCCCGCCCCGCCTGGCCCGGCGTCGTCTACTCCTACGGCGACTGCGCCGACGCCCTCAAGACCTTCCAGCTCCGCATGAACGCCTTCGGCTACGGCTTCACCGGCACCGGCTGCTACCTCGACAAGACCCGCACCGCCGTCCTCGACCTCCAGCGCGCCAACGGCATCAAGGACAGCGGCCTCCTCGGCCCCAAGACCTGGGAAGCCGCCTGGACCGGCAAACCACCCCGCTGACCACTCACGACTCCTGCGACTGCTGCCACTTGCCCCGCTCGATCAGCACCTCACGCAGCAGATCCGGCCGGTCCGTCACGATCCCGTGCACCCCCAGGTCCAGCAGCATCCGCATCTCCGCCGGATCATCGATCGTCCACGTGTGCACCTCGATACCCGACCGCCCCGCCATCGCCAGGAACGCCTTGTCCACCACCCGCAACACCCCCTGCCGCACCGGCACCTGGGCCATCGCCCCCAGCACCAGCCGCCCGAGCGGCAGCAGCGGCAACCGGCCCCGCGCCCACAACGCGAACGCCGACCGCGGCCCCATCGCCGTCACCAGCCGCGGCCCCGCCAGCTTCCGCAACCGCACCAGCCGCGCGTCCGAAAACGCCGCCCCCGCCACCCGGTCGAACGCCCCCGTCCGCTCCAGCACCCGCACGAACGGCTCCACCGCCCGATCCGCCTTCACATCGACGTTGAACCGGGCGTCCGGCAACTCCTCCAGGACGTCCTCCAGCCGCGACAACGGCGCCTTCCCACCCACCTTGACGTTCTTCAGCTGCGCCCACGTCTGCGCCGCGATCGGCCCGGTCCCGTCCGTGGTCCGATCCAGGTTCGGATCGTGGTGGACCACCACCACACCGTCCGCCGTCGCGTGCACGTCCGTCTCGAGGTACCGGTACCCCTCCGCGCACGCCCGCTTGAACGCCGGCAACGAGTTCTCCAACCCCTCGAGGTCACCGAGGTGCCACCCCCGGTGCGCGAAAGCACGGGGGACCGGGTCGGCCAGGTACGGAAACGAAGCCTGCATCCCCCAAGTGTGCCCTTCCGCCATGACCCCGGCATGAGCAAACGGTGGCCAGCTAGGGTCTCCCGGGTGAGGGAAGCCGCCGAACTGACCCAGCCGACCACGATCGACATCGCCCCGGCCCGCCGAGGCGCCCCCAAGCACTGCGGCTGGTGCGGACGACGCCTCCCCGAAGGCGGCAACGTCGGCCGCCGCCGGCGCTACTGCGGCCAATCCTGCCGCCAGCGCGCCTACGAACGCCGCACGGCCCTGCAACGCAGCGGCCTCCCCGAAGACGCCGTCGTGCTCTCCGACACCGAGATCGCCGCCCTCCAGGACCGCCTCTTCCAGCTCCGCTGCGCCGCCGAGGACATCGTCACCGCCGCCGACGACGGCGCCGACCCCCGAGAACTCCGCAGCCTCGCCGCCGAAATCGCCCGCGCGGCCAAGGACCTCGAACAACTCCGCTGACCCCACCGGACGACACGCGTACCCCGACGGACGACACGCCGGCACCCAGCCCGCCAACCCGTGTCGTCCCTTCAAACACGCGTGTCGTCCATTCAGGCACGCGTGTCGTCCATCGGAGTACTCAGCCCAAGCCGTCCAGGGCCCGGTATGTCCGGTTGCTCGCCGCCGCCGCGCGCTGCTCACGGCCCGTCGCCTCGATGTAGTTCTGGCTCGTCGCCAAGCTCGCGTGCCCCAGCAACGCCATGATCTCCGACGCCGTCGCCCCGTCCTCCGCCAGCCGCGTCGCGAACGTGTGCCGCAACGCGTGCAGATTCGCCCCCACCGGCACCCGGTCGTGCAACCCCGCACCCCGGTAACACGACTTCACCAGGTACTCCAGCGCACCCCGCCCGATCGGCTCACCCGCCCGATCCAGCAGCAACGGCGAACCAGGGGAGAACCGCACGTTCGGGAACCGCACCCGGCACGACTCCCGGTACCGCTCGATCAGCTCCGCCAGCACCGGCTGCACCGGGATCGACCGATCCCGGCTGCCCTTCCCCTTCACGTGCAACCGCAGCTCACCGGCGCGCCCCACCAGCGACCGCGACGTCAGCGCGCGCATCTCCGCCGCCCGCAACCCCGCCACCAGCCCCAGCGCGATCACCAGCACGTCCCGCTCCGGCCACGGATCCCGCGCGCGCCGCGACCCCGCGGCCGCCGCCGACAACAGCTGCTCCGGGGTTTCCTCGCCCCGCAACGGCTTCGGCGTCAACGCCGGCGTCCGCGGCCGCGCCACCGCGCCCATCGGATTGCCCGCCAGGAGCCCGTCGGCCACGCAGAACGTCAGGAACTGGTTCCAGGTCGACCACGCCCGCAGCACCGAGCTCTTCGCGTGCCCGTCCGCGAACGCGCCGAACGCCGCCCGCAGCGCCGGCCCGGTGAGGTCGGCCACCTCGAGGTCCTCGGCCGGACGGCCGAGCTCCGAAACCAGGAGAGTGGTGATGCCGGCGAGATCGCGGCGGTAGGCGTCGGTGGTGTGCGGGGAGTCCTTGCGTGGCCGGCGGGCCGCGAAGAAGGCTTGCTGGGCCTCGGAAACCTTCATGTGGATCTTGTACCGCACGCCACCGACAGTTTCCGCGGCCGGGCCCGAACCCGGCATTTCATGCATAATTGCCATTATGCATGAAATGCCGATCTGACCCAGGATCTTCCCCTGGGGGACACGACACTTCTCCCGAGGCCGGTTCGAGCCTTCGGGCACCCGGTGTACGCCAGTGCGGGGCGTGCGCACACATGTTCGACGCAGCTCGGCCGGCGACCTCGGGTCCGGGAGCCCGGAGGCCGCCGATCCGTGGTCGCCAACCGTGCTGCACGGCACCTACAGCGCGACCAAACCTCAGACAGTTTCGTCACCGTGACGTTTTGAGGTCGAGTGGCCGGACATCGGGCTCGCGTCTCTCAGGGGATGCTCTCGAGCCTCTCAGGGCTCAGCTCGGCCGTCTACTGGCCGGACAGGAGGCCGAAACCCTGACGGGAGCCGTCCTGGCGAAGCGAACGCTCCTGCAGTCCGGACGGCACCCGACCCCGGATCCGACCCCTCCCGGGCTGTCCGTCCAGCACGCCCCCAAGTGCCGATAATGTACATTATGTCAAGTAATGTCAGTGCCAGTCGCTGATCATCACGTCCCGCGGTGCCGGGGCGCCCTCCCCGGTTTCCACGAGCTGCTTGAGACTCATCAGGTAGATCGCCCACTTCGTGCTGCAGTGGTGCATGAACTCGACCGCCTCGCGCCAGCCTTCGTGCTTGAACAGCACGATCGTGTAGTCGTCGCGCTTCTCGAGCTCCCAGCGGATCGTCGTGCCGAGCCACTCCGGCGGCCCGTCGACGACTTCCCAGCGGACGAGCCGGCCCGGGTCGCGTTCGAGGACCTTCATGTCGAAACCGCCCGGGATGAAGCGGAACGCGATGACGCCGCCGGGTTCGGTGCTGCCTTCGGTCTTCTCGGTCCACCAGCCGGCGAGGCCGTCGATGGTGGTGAGCGCGTCGTAGACCTGGTCCGGGGTGGCGTGGTGGATGCCGATGCGGTGCAGGATGTCCATTTTCTACGGCTTTCTCTTCTTCTCGATGGTTTCGGCGATGGTCTTGATGCGGCGGAGCCGGGCGTCCCAGGCGTTGCCGACGTCGGTGAGCTGGGCGACGGCGCGGGCGAGCTGGGTTTCGTCGACGTGGAACTGCTTTTCGCGGCCGGCGCTGCGGGCGTGGACGAGGCCGGCGCGGTCGAGGACGGCGAGGTGCTTGGCGACGGCCTGGCGAGTGACCGGCAGGTGTTCGCTGAGGCTGGTCGCGGTGCCGCTCCCCTGGCTGAGCAGCAGGTCGAGCATGCGGCGGCGGGTGGGGTCGCCGACGGCCGACCAGAGGTCGTCGTCCACGGCGGTGGTCACCGGGTGGCTCCGAGCTTGGCGGCGCAGGCGGGCAGGCGGGGCAGGAAGTGGTCCCAGCCGGTGACGTGGTCGGCGTATTCGGCGGCGATCTTGGCTTCGTCCCAGCCGCGTTCGCGGAAGCCGGTTTCGGTCATCTTGAGGCGGGTGCCGGTGGCGGTGGGTTCGAGTTCGAAGACGACGAGGAAGGAGTTGCCGGGTGCGGCGGTCTCCCCTTCGGCGTGGGTCCAGCGGAAGGAGAAGTGCCGGGGTGGGCTGGCGTCGACGACGGTGAAGCGGACCCAGGAGCCGCCGAAGCCGATGCGGCCGTCTCCCCCGGGTTCGACGGGGTATTCGGCTTCGTCGGGCCACCATTCGCGGAGGTGTTCGGGGCTGCTGATGACGTCGAAGACGACGTCGGGGTGGGCGTCGATGTGGATTTCGCGTTCGATGCTGCCGTGTTCCATGCGAGGCTCCTTGTGCAACGTTCGGTTGCATGTCACGTTAGCTCGGCGGGCGCCGATGTGCAACCATCGGTTGCGCGTAGGTCCTTCTGGACCCAGGCGACGTCGTGCCAGGCGCCGTGTTTCCAGCCGACCTGCCGGTAGACGCCGGCGGGCGTGAAGCCGAGGGCGCGGTGGAGCCCGGCGCTGGCCTCGTTGGGCAGGGTCATGCCGGCGAAGGCGCGGTGGAACCCGCGGTCGCGCAGCCGCTCGAAGAGCGTTTCGTAGAGGGCGCGGCCGGCGCCGGTGCGGCGACGGCCGCGCTCGAGGTAGATGCTCGTTCCGCAGGACCAGCGGTAGGCGGCGCGTTCGGCGAAGCGGGTGGCGTAGGCGTAGCCGGCGACGTGGCCGTCGTCTTCGAGGACGAACCAGGCGTGCGCGGCGGAGATGCGGCGGGCCATTTCGGCGGTGTCGGGCGGCTCGGTTTCGAAGGAGATGGCGGTGTCGGTGACGTAGGGCGCGTAGAGGGTGGCGCAGGCGGCGGCGTCGTCCGGGGTGGCAGCTCGAATCATGGCTCTTATGGTAGCCGTGCTGGCTCGTATAGTATCCCGGTTATGACCGATCCCCTGACGACCCGCCTGGCCGCCACCGTGCACGCCGCCCGGACGTCGCACGGCCTCTCGGCCGCGGCGCTCGCCGACCGGTCGGGGGTGTCGCGGGCGATGATCGGCAAGATCGAGCGCGGTGACGTGCAGCCGACGGCGGCGTTGCTGGCGAAGCTGTCGGCGGCGCTGGGCCTGACATTGTCGGAGCTGATCGCGCGAGCCGAGGGCGACGAGCGCCGGCTCGCGAGGGCGGCGGAGCAGCCGGTGTGGGTGGATCCGGACACCGGGTACCGGCGGCGGTCGGTCTCCCCCGCGGCCGGGCGGCCGCTGGAGCTGGTCGAGGTGCAACTGCCGGCCGGCGCGGAGGTGCCGTTGACGTCGGGGACGTATGCGTTCCTGCACCAGCAGATCTGGGTGCTGGACGGGCGGTTGCGGTTCCACGAGGGGGCGCAGGTGCACGAGCTGGATGCCGGAGATTGCCTCCAGCTGGGGCCGGCGGCGGACTGTGTGTTCGTGAACCCGGGCGAGGTGCCGTGCCGGTACCTGGTCGCGCTGGTGAAGCGGAGTGCTTGATCAGCCGGGAGGGAGCCCGAGGGCCGCCACGGACGAATCGAGCCAGGCGTCGAGGAAGCGGTCCGGGGCCAGGTCGCCAGGGGTGTGTCCGATGAGGACGTCGAGGATCGGGTAGTAGGTCAGGGACGCGACGAGCACCGCGGCGGTGGCTTCGGGGTCGGGCACCGAGACTCTCCCCTGGTCCCGCAGCGTGGTGATCCATGCGGTGCCGCGGCGGTAGACGGTGGCGACGACACCTTGCCACATCTGCTCGAACAGCTCGGGGAAGCCGGTGAATTCGCGGATCATCAGGCGGATGAGGTCGCGGTCGGCGGCCATGAAGGCCCAGACGACGTCGGCGAGGACGCGCAGGGCTTCGCGGGGGTCGTCGGGTAGCCGAGCGTCGGAGGTGGCAGCGGTACGGGTGGCCAGGCGCTCGAGGTTGTCGTGCACGGCCGCCTCGAGGAGGGCGGCTTTGGACGGGAAGTGCTTGTAGAGCGCGCCGCTGCCGGGGTTGAGGCCGCAGGCGGCTTGGATGTCGGCGACGGAGGTGGCGTCGTAGCCGCGGGTGGCGAAGAGGCGGACGGCCTCGTCGAGGATGCGGCGGCGGGTGACGCCGGGGGTTGTTCGAGCCATAGTGAGAAACTACTCTCTTTCTATGGTGGAAGTGACGGTCGAAGAGTTCGTGTCGTGCTCGCCGGGCGCCTTTCTCGCGCTGGTCATGGACCCGCGGCGGTATGCGGAGGTCGACCGCAAGTTGGGTCCGATCGACTGGGTGCGCCGGGAGGGCGACGTCACCGAGTTCCGGTTCCGCTCGGCTTTGCCCGGGCTGGGGCTGGGGCCGAAGGTCGTGTCGAGGATGACGCTGACTCCGGGACAGCGGGTCGACGTGCAGCTGCCGGACCGGCCGGAAAACCGCCTCGCCCGCCGGTTTTCGACGTTCGAGGCGCACTTCGAGTGCGTGCCGGCGGAGGGTGGGATCCGGGTGCGGCGGCGGATCGCGTTCGGGTTCGCCGCTCCCCTGCGCTGGCTCGTCGAACCGGTCCTGCGGCGCAGGCTGCGGGCGGACGTCGAGCAGGAAGTCGACGGCGCGAAGCGGCTGCTCGAGCGTTGACTGAAGCAATGAATCAGTGCTTCACTTCTTGACGTGCCCTACCGCCGCACCCCGAAGGTGCAGGAACGCCTCGACGCCCAGCGCGAGACGATCATCGCCGCCGCGACCCGGCAGCTGGCCGAACACGGCTACGGCGGCTGCTCCGTCGCCGCCGTGGCCGAGCGAGCCAGGGTGGCCGTCGGCAGTGTCTACCGGCACTTCCCCACCAAAGCCGACCTCGTCGTGCACGTCTTCCGGCAGGTCGTGACGCGGGAGGTCGAAGCGGTCCGCACGGCGTCGGCGGAGGCGGGCGCCCCGGCCGAGCGGGTCCTGGCGGCCGTCGACACCTTCGCCCAGCGCGCGCTCAAGGCGCCGAAGCAGGCGTACGCCCTGCTCGCCGAGCCGGTCGACGCGCTCATCGACGCCGAGCGGCTGGAGTTCCGGCGGGCCTACACCGAGGTCATCGCCGAGCACGTCGCCGCCGGCGTCCGGGACGGCGTGCTGCCGCCCCAAGACGGCCGGCTCACCGCGGCCGCGCTGGTCGGGGCCGCCGCCGAAGTCCTGATCGGGCCGTTGACCAGCGGAAACGCCGGTGACGTCGCCGAGCTTCGCACGTTCATCCTTCGCGCTCTAGGAGGTTCCGATGCCCGCCACGCATGAGGTCACCAACCAGGTCCCGCCGCTGGTGGGCCACGACGTCGCCGACGACCCGGCGCTGCTGGCCGGCCTCGAGCGGGCCGGGGCGGGCTGGGCGGCCGGCGAACTGCACGAGCTGGGCCGGCTGGCCGGCACCGAGCAGGCGCAGGAGTGGGGCCGGCTGGTCAACGAGAACGAGCCGGTGCTGCGCACGCACGACCGGTACGGCCACCGGATCGACGAGGTCGAGTTCCACCCGTACTGGCACGAGCTGATGAAGGTCGCGACGGCCCACGGCTTGCACGGCACGCCGTGGCAGGACCCGCGTGAGGGCGTCCACGCGGCGCGGGCGGCGAAGTTCTACGTCTGGGGCCAGGTCGAGGCCGGGCACAGCTGCCCGATTTCGATGACCTACGCGGCGATCCCGGCCCTGCGGGCGGCCCCGGAGCTGGCGGCGCGCTACGAGCCGCTGCTGGCGGCGACCGAGTACGACTTCGGCCTGCGCGAGCCCGGCACCAAGCGCGGGCTGCTCGCGGGGATGTCGATGACCGAGAAGCAGGGCGGCTCGGACGTCCGGGCGAACACGACGACCGCGACCCCGGCCGCCGACGGCAGCTACACCCTGGTCGGGCACAAGTGGTTCACCTCGGCGCCGATGTGCGACATGTTCCTGACGCTGGCGCAGGCGCCGGGCGGGCTGTCGTGCTTCCTGCTCCCCCGCGTCCTGCCGGACGGCTCGCGCAACCCGATCCGGCTGCAGCGGCTGAAGGACAAGCTGGGCAACCGGTCGAACGCCTCGTCGGAGATCGAGTACGACCACGCGGTCGGCTGGCTGGTCGGCGAGGAGGGCCGCGGGGTCCGCACGATCATCGAGATGGTCAACAACACCCGGCTGGACTGCACGCTGGGCAGCGCGTCGGGCATGCGGCTGGGGGCGGTGCGCGCGGTGCACCACGCGACCCACCGGCGGGCGTTCGGCAAGGCGCTGATCGACCAGCCGCTGATGGCGAACGTCCTGGCCGACCTGGTCCTGGAGTCCGAGGCGGCGACGACGGTGGCGATGCGGCTGGCCGCGGCGGGCGACCGGCGCGACGACGAGCAGGAGCAGGCGTTCCGCCGGCTGGGGCTCGCGGTGTCGAAGTACTGGGTGTGCAAGCGGGCGCCGGTGCACGCGGCCGAGGCCCTGGAGTGCTTCGGCGGCAACGGGTACGTCGAGGAGTCGGGCATGCCGCGGCTGTACCGGGAGGCGCCGTTGTCGTCGATCTGGGAGGGCTCGGGCAACGTCGCGGCGCTGGACGCGTTGCGGGCGATGGGCCGGCAGCCGGAATCGGTGGCGGCGTTCTTCGCCGAGGTCGAGCGGGCCGCCGGGGGCGACGCCCGGCTCGACGACGCCGTGGACCGCGTCCGCAAGGAGCTGACGGACCTGGACGGCATCGAGTACCGGGCCCGGCGGGTCGTCGAGTCGATGGCACTGGTGCTGCAGGGTTCCCTGCTGGTCCGCCACGGCCACCCGGCGGTGGCGGACGCGTTCTGCGCGTCCCGCTTCGGCGGCGACTGGGGCATCGCCTTCGGCACGCTCCCGGCCGGCGTGGACACGGGAGCGATCCTCGAGCGCGCCGCGGTGCGTTAGCCGACGCGCTCGGCCCGCTGCCGGGCCAGTTCCTCGACCGCGCTGGGCAGGGTGGTCTCGAAGTCGATCAGCTTGGCCCAGGTCGGGGTGATGACGACGCGGACCATGCCGTCGTAGAGCGAGCGGACCTCGCGTTCCCACTCGACGCGCTGTTCGGGGGTCATCCGGTAGGTGCCGTTCAGCTGCAGGTACTCCTCCGGGATGCCGTCGACGACGTCCAGTTCCGCGCGGCCGCGGACGAGGAGGATCTTGGGCGGGTGGACCTCGGTGTCGATGGTCAGGGCGACCGCGGGGTTGGCGCGCAGGGACGGCAGCTTCGGGGAGTTCTTCGTCGTGCACAGGACGATCTGCGTGCCGTTCCAGGTGAAGGCGATCGGGATGCTGCGCGGGGTGCCGTCCTTGGCGACGTAGGCCAGCCGGGTCACGTCGCGGGCCAGCAGCTCGCGGCTGAGCGGGCGGTCGAGGACCTCGGCGATCTCGTTCGGCTGCATGGTCGTTCTCCTTGTCCGGTGGCTTGTTCCGCCCCGGGGACGGAGCCGCCCGGACGTTCTCGACACGCGCCGCGAAGTTTTTTCAGCGGCCGAGGGCGTCGAGCGCGCCGGCGACCGCGGCGGCCTTGAGGTCGGCGACCGGGACGTCGGGGAACTGCATGCAGACGTCCTGCAGGCCACCGAGCGCGAGGATGGCCCGGGCCTGCTGGTCGAGGGTGGGTGCCGGGCCGCAGATCAGCGCGGTGAGGCGGGTCCGCCAGGCCAGGACGCGGTCGATGAGCCCGAGGTCGGCCAGGGTCGGCATCTCGGCCAGCAGCATGACGACGTCGGCGCGGTGGCGGTGGTTGAAGTCGAAGAAGCCTTCGATCAGCTCGCGCACCGGGGCGTCGCCGCGGGCTTCCTGGGCGAGGAGGAACTCCTCGCCGTCGTCGAGCAGCGGCTGGACGATGCTGAGGATGAGGTCGTCGCGCGACGGGAAGTGGTAGTAGAGCGCGGGTTTGGTGATGCCGAGCCGGTCGGCGATGTCCTGCAGGCTGGTGCGCTGGACGCCTTGGCTGGTGAACAGGTCGCGGGCGACGTCGAGGATGCGCTGCTTGGTGTCGGACGGTTTCGGCACCGCCCCAGCATAACTGACTTAACGATAGGTAAGGAACTGTGGTACAACTTACCTACCGTTAAGTCAGGGAGGTACTCATGCGGATCCTCGTTTCCGGCGCGAGCATCGCCGGCCCGGTACTGGCGTACTGGCTCACCCGTCACGGCTTCGACGTCACCGTCGTCGAGCGCGCACCACACCTGCGCAAGACCGGCGGCCACGCCGTCGACCTCTTCCGGCCGGCCATGGACATCACCGAACGGATGGGCGTCCTGCCCCGCGTCGAGGCCGTCGCCACCGGCACCACCCGGATGACGCTGCACCGCGAAGGCAGCCACAAGCCCCTGCACGTGAACCTGTCGAAGGTCTTCCAGGCCACCTCCGACCGGCACGTCGAGGTGATGCGCGACGACCTGTCCGAGATCTACTACGACGCCGGCCGCGACGACGTCGAGTACCTCTTCGGCGACTCGATCACCGGCATCTCCCCCGACGGCGACGTCACCTTCGAGCACGCCCAGCCGCGCCGCTTCGACATCGTCGTCGGCGCCGACGGGCTGCACTCGAACGTCCGGCGCCTGGTGTTCGGGGAAGAGGCCGGGCTGACGACGTTCATCGGCGCGTACCTGGCGGTGCTGTCCCTGCCGGACACCCTCGGGCTCGACGGCGAGGCGATCACCCACCTCGGCCCCGGCCGCACGGCCTCCCGCTACAGCGCCGCCCACCTCGATGACGCCCGCGCGGTGTTCCTGTTCCGCCGCGACGAGCCGCTCGACTACCACCACCGCGACGTCTCCCGCCAGCAGCAGCTGCTCCGGGCAGCGTTCTCCGGCATGCATCCGCAGGTCGACGGCTGGCTGGCCGGTCTCGACGGCCCGGGCCCGTTCTACTTCGACTCGATCACCCAGCTGCGGCTGGACACGTGGTCCCGCGGCCGGGTGACGCTCGTCGGCGACGCCGGCTACTGCCCGGGGCCGGCCGTCGGCGGAAGCACGAGCCTCGCGGTGCTGGGGGCGTACGTCCTGGCCGGCGAGCTGGCCGAGGCGAACGGGGACCACGAGCGCGCCTTCGCCGCGTATGAGCGGGAGATGGGCGAGCTGGTGCGCCGCAGCCGGGCGTTCGCGGTGGGTGCCGCGCGAAGCCTGATCCCGGCATCACGCGCCGGGGTGTGGGCCCTGGCCCGCGGCGGGCAGCTGGTCTCGGCGCTGCCGGCCGGGCTGACGCGGGTGATCGCCAAGCTCAACACCGGCGGCGTGCGCATGCACGACTCGATGCGGGTCAAGGACTACGCGGTGAAAGCGACGGCATGACGCCGGAGGGAACCCCCAGGTGGCAGCCCCCTCCGGCTACGACGGCGGGGTTCTTCCGAACACGGCCGGACACCGGCGGAAACCGGGCGGGCAGCCACGTCAGCAGCTGAGCCGGGCCGGCGCCGGTCGCCGCGAGGCCGCGCAGGGCGTTGCGGAGGCTCACCATGCCCGTCGCCGCGTCGATGC
>NZ_JBSFNC010000192.1:0-14700 GCF_053586895.1 Amycolatopsis sp. NPDC003731
GCCGTCGCGGCTGAAGTCCCACCGGCGCTTGTACGCGGCCGGGACGGCGAAGCCCTGGTCGTCGCGGGCGCCGGCGCCGCCGGGGTTGGGCTCCAGCACCCGGCCGACCTTCGTCGAGAGCACGTACTCGTCCCGCGGGTACGCCCCCAGGGCCGCACCGAGCCGGGTCTCCGACAGGCCGAGGCCGTAGTGCGGCGCGGTGTCGAAGTAGCGGATGCCCTCCTCCCACGCGCGCCGGACGGTCGCGGCCGCCGTCTCGTCGCTGATCGCGTGGTAGAGGTTGCCCAGCTGCGCGCAACCGAGCCCCAGCGGGGACAGGGAGAGTTCCAACGCCGTCACTCCTTCACCGGCAGTTCCCAGACCAGCCCGAGGCCGGTGTCGCCGCCGGAGTAGTCGTCCTCGACGGCCAGCAGCCCGGCCATCCTGGCCTGCCACGGCACGTTCGCGGGGTGGTCCCGCAGCGCCGCGCGCATCGCTTCGTAGTCGTCGACTTCGAGGACGTGGAACAGGTCGAGTCCGTTACGCCAGATCCGCCAGGAGCGGACCCCGGCTTCGCGCAGCGCGGTGTCCAGTTCCGGCGGGATGACCGCGTGGACGGACTCGTACTCGGCCTCTTTGCCGGGCTTGAGCCGGGTGTGCAGAGCCACTCGTTGTGGTGTGCCCTGGTGGGTCATCGCCCCTCCTTCGCCGGGACATGGCACGCTGGGGAGTAACACCGAAACATCCGAGGTCTGTTGCAGGGAGGGCGGACGCGATGCCCGTCACCGATGTCGCGATCGACAAGATCAAGGACATGATCATCTCCGGCGAGCTGGCGCCGGGCGACCGGCTGCCGAAGGAGGCCGAGCTGGCCCAGCGGCTCGGGCTCTCGCGCAGCTCCCTGCGGGAGGCCGTCAAGGCGTTGTGCCTGATCCGGGTCCTCGACGTCCGCCAGGGTGACGGCACGTACGTCACCAGCCTCGAGCCGAACCTGCTGCTCGACGCCATGACGTTCGTGGTCGACTTCCACCGCGACGACACCGTGCTCGACTTCCTGGCCGTGCGCCGGATCCTCGAGCCCGCCGCGACCGCGCTGGCCGCCCTGCACATGAGCGACGCCGACATCGCGGAGCTGGGCACGCTGCTCGGCGAGCTGGAGGACTCGCCGACGGTCGAGGCGCTGGTCGCCAACGACCTGCAGTTCCACCGCAAGATCGCCGACGGCTCGGGCAACCCGGTGCTGTGCTCGCTGCTCGACAGCCTGTCCGGGCCGACCGCCCGCGCCCGGATCTGGCGCGGGCTCACCCAGGAGGGTGCGGTCGCGAAGACCCGCGAGCAGCACACGGCGATCTACGAGGCCATCGCCGCGCGCGAGCCGGAACTGGCCCGCTCGTGGGCGACCGTGCACGTCGCGGGCGTGGAGCAGTGGCTGCGCAACGCCCTGGGCACCGCGGACGACCCGACGGCCGACGCCGAGCCGGCCGCGGAAGCCTCGTAGCACACCTACCTCCGGTACACGTCGGATCTTCACACGGCGGGTGTCAGGTTTGGGGCTTTCCGCCCGCGTACCGGGCGATGATCAGCGCGACCAGGATGATGGCGCCGTAGATCGCCCCCTGCCACTCGGCCGTGACGTGCGCGTAGTTGAGCAGGCTCGACACCGACGACAGCAGCAGGACGCCGGTGAGGGCGCCGACCAGGGTGCCCTTGCCGCCGTCGAGCGAGACGCCGCCGATCACCGCCGCCGCGAACACCTGCAGGATCATCCCGGAGCCCTGGTTCGCGCCCAGCGCGCCGACGTACCCCGTGTACGCGAGCCCGCCGATCGCCGCGAGGATCCCGGCGACGACGAACACCGCCCACGCGATCCGGTCGACGCGGACCCCGGCCGCGCGTGCGGCTTCGCGGTTGCCGCCGATCGCGTACAGCGCGCGGCCGACGCGGTGGTAGCGCAGCACCCAGCCGGCGACCGCGAACAGCAGCGCCGCCAGCCACACCGACATCGGCAGCCCGGCGAACGTCGTCGTCGCCAGGTTCGTGAACGAGTCCGGCAGGTTGAACAGCGTCTTGCCCTTGGTCGACCCGACCTGGACCCCGCGCAGCACGGTCAGCATGGCCAGGGTGACGATGAAGGCGTTCAGCTTCAGCTTCACGATCAGGAAGCCGTTGACGAACCCGACCAGCGCGCCGCACAGCGGGATGATCAGCAGTCCGATCGCGGCGGGCAGCTCGACGCCGAAGCCGGCCGACGCCGCCGGGATCACCACCATCGCACCCAGCGCGGGCGCCAGGCCCATGGTCGATTCCAGGGACAGGTCGAACTTGCCGGTGATCAGCACCAGCGACTCGCCGAGCACGACCAGCGACAGCGCGGCCGATGCGGTCAGGATGCTGACGATGTTGCTCCAGCCGACGAACGTGTCGTCGACCAGGCCGCCGATGAGGAACACGACGACCAGGGCGGGCAGGAGCGCGAGTTCGCGCAGCCAGACGGCCTTCCGGCGCCGGGGTGGCGCGGGCAGCTGCGTCTGCGGGGAGGTCATCACGTCGGTCACGAAAGCTCGACTCCTTCGATGTCGGCCACGAGGTCGCCGTCGGACCACCCGGCCTGGTGTTCGGCGACCACGGCCCCGGCGCGCAGCACCAGGACCCGGTCGCTGAGGCGCAGGTCGTCGAGCTCGTCGCTGACGATCAGCACCGCCTTGCCCTCGGCGCGCACCCGGTCGACGACCGCGAGCAGCGCCTCCTTCGACTTCACGTCCACCCCCGCGGTCGGGTTGATCAGCACGACCACCCGCGGCTCGCTCAGCAACGCCCGCGCCAGCACGACCTTCTGCTGGTTGCCGCCGGAGAGGTCCGACACCGGCTGGTCGGCGCCCGCGGCCACGATGTCGTAGTCCTTCAGCGCCTGCGACGCTTTCGCGTACCGCGTGGCGGGAGACGCGATCCCGCCGCGGCCCAGCTTGTCCAGAATGGACATCGTGGCGTTGTCGGCGATCGAGTGTTCCAGGACCAGGCCTTCGTGGTGCCGGTCGCGTGGCACGCACCCGATCCCGGCCCGCAACGCCGCCGGGATGTCCCCGGGCCGCAGCGGCGAGCCGTCGACGCGGATGGTGCCCGCGGACGGCGTCCGGAGGCCGTAGACCGTCTCGGCGACCTGATGCTTGCCGCTGGCGTTGCTGCCCGCGAGCCCGACGACTTCGCCGCGGCGGAGCCGGAACGAGACGTCCCGGAAGCCGTCGCCGGAGAGGCCGTCGACGGCGAGGATCTCGGACGCGCCCGCGTCGAGAGCCTCGCGCGAAGCGGCATCCCGCACCGACAGGCCGCCGGGCTCGCCGGTCATCGCGTCGACCAGTTCCGCGCGGCCCACCTCGGCGACCGGGGCGGTGAGGACGTGCTTCGCGTCGCGCAGCACGGTCACCGCCTGGCAGACCTCGTACACCTCGTGCAGGTGGTGCGAGATGAACAGGAACGTCACCCCGCCCGCCTGCATCTGGCGCATCCGCTCGAAGAGCCGCTCGATGGCCTGGCTGTCGAGCTGCGCGGTCGGCTCGTCGAGGACGATGAACCGGGCGCCGTAGGACAGCGCGCGGGCGATCTCGACGAACTGCCGGTCCTCGACCGAGAGGTCCCCGGCCGGGGTGTCGACGTCGACGTGCACGTCCCACGATTCCAGGAGGTCGTGCGCCTTGCGCCGCAACGACTTCCAGCCGATCGAGAACCCGCCGCCCGCCTGCCGGTTGAGGAACAGGTTCTCGGCGACGGTGAGCTGCGGGACGACCATCGCGTGCTGGTACACGCAGGCGACGCGCGCCTTCCAGTCGTCCTGTTTGGACAGTGGCGGGGCCGGCTCGCCGCCGAACTCGACGTGCCCGGTGTCCGTGGCGGACAGGCCGGTGAGGATGGAGACGAGCGTCGACTTGCCGGCCCCGTTGCGCCCGACGAGCGCGTGCGACTCGCCGGGGTGCACGGTGAGGCTGACGTCGTGGAGCGCGACGGTGGGGCCGTAGCGCTTGCCGACACCTACGGCGCTGACCACTCCGGCGGCGGGTTCGCCGGCGGGCAGCGCGGTCACAGGTTGTTCCCCCAGAGGGCCTTGTCGTCCACGTTGTCCTTGGTGATGACGGGCGCGGGCAGCTGGTCCTCGAGGATGCCGGGGCTGATCTCCACGATCGTGCTGCCGTGGTCGGTCGGCCCGGCCTTGAACGTCTCGCCCGCCATGGCCTTCTTCAGCCAGTACAGGCCGTACTTCGCGTAGGCGTCGGCCGGCTGGGAGACCGTGGCGTCCAGCTCGCCGGCGCGGATCGCGGCCAGCTCCTGCGGAATCCCGTCGTTGGAGACGAGCACGACGTGCTTCGGGTCCCCGACCGGGAAGAACAGGTTCTTGCGCTTGAGCGCCTGCTCGGTCGGGGCCAGGTAGACGCCGCCGGCCTGCATGTAGACGCCCTTGATGTCCGGGTTCGCGGTCAGCATGCTGTCCAGGCCGGAGGACGCCTTGTCGGCCTTCCACTCGGCCGGGATCTCCAGCACCTGGATGCCGGGGTACTTGGACTTCATGCAGTCGCGGAAGGCCTCCGAGCGGTCGCGGCCGTTGACCGAGGCGAGGTCGCCCATGATCTGCACGACCTTGCCGGACTTGACCTTCTCGCCGATCGCTTCGCAGGCCTTGGTGCCGTAGGCCTTGTTGTCGGCCCGCACCACCATGGCGACCTTGCCGCTCTCGGGCGCGACGTCGACCGCGACCACCGGGACGCCCTTGTTCTCGGCCTGCTTGAGCCCGGCGACGATGGCCGCCGAGTCCAGCGGCGTCACGACCAGGCCTTTGACGCCCTGATTGAGGAAGGTGCCGATGTCGGTGATCAGCTTCGCGGGATCGCTGTCGGCGTTGACCGTCGGGAGGACGTCGACGCCCTCTTCCTTGGCCATCTTGGGCACGTAGTTGTTGTAGGCCTGCCAGAACGGCGAGGTCAGCAGCGGCAGCGTCGCGCCGACCTTGCCGCCGGCGCCGCCCCCGGCCGCGGGTGCCGCCGCGTTGTCCTTGGTGGACCCACAGGCGGCCAGGACCAGGCCGCAGGCGGCGACGGCGGCCACCTTGATCACCTTCGTGCGCACAGCATCCTCCTTGATGACGGCGGGGAATCAAGTCGTTCTAGTCGTGGTTCACGGGGCCGCGAGGACGCAGGCCGTACATGCCGCCGTCGACCGCGAGGGCGGTGCCGGTGGTCGAAGCGGAACGGGGGCTCGCCAGGTAGGCGATCGCGTTCGCGACCTCGTCCGCGGTCACCAGCCGGCCCATCGGCTGGCGGGCCGCGAGGGCCGCGCGTTCGGCCGCCGGGTCGTCGGCGGCGTCCAGGAGCCGGCCCACCCACGGGGTGTCCGCCGTGCCCGGGCACACGCAGTTGACGCGGATCCCATCGGGCAGGTGGTCGGTCGCCATGGCCAGGGTCAGCGAGAGCACCGCGCCCTTGCTGGCCGAGTAGAGCGCGCGGTTGGGCAAGCCCGCCCAGGCCGCGATGGAGCAGGTGTTGACGATCGCCGCGGACGGCGAGTTCTTCAGGTGCGGCAGCGCGGCCCGGGCGAGCCGGACCATGCCGACGACGTTGACGTCGAACACGCGGTGCCATTCGTCGTCGTCGTTGCCCGTGACGTCCCCCTGCGCGCCGATGCCCGCGTTGTTGACGAGGATGTCGAGGCGCCCGAAGCGCTCCACGACGGCGTCGATGGCCGAGCGGACTTCATCGTCGGAAGAGACGTCGCAGCGGATGCCGTCGTCGCCCGGTTTCAGGTCGAGGATCGCCACCCGCGCGCCGCGTTCGGCCAGTAGGTCCGCCGCCGCCTTGCCGATGCCCGAGGCGCCTCCGGTGACGGCGGCCACCAGGCCCTCGAATTCAGTCACTTGCGGTCTCCGTCCACTCGGGACCGTCCGGGAACCGGAACCGGCGCAGCGTGGCGTCGTGCATGCGCGCGGAGAACCCGGGGGCGGTCGGGGCGAGGTAGCGGCCGCGCTCGACGACGGCCGGGTCGGTGAAGTGCTCGTGCAGGTGGTCGACCCACTCGATCGAGCGGTCGGCGTCGGTGCCGGACACGGCCACGAAGTCGAACATCGAGAGGTGCCGGACGAGCTCGCAGAGCCCGACGCCGCCGGCGTGCGGGCACACCGGGACGCCGAACTTGGCGGCCAGCAGCAGGATCGCCAGGTTCTCGTTGAAGCCGCCGACGCGGGCGGCGTCCAGCTGGAGCACCGAAATCGCGTCCGCCTGCAGCAGCTGCTTGAAGATCACCCGGTTCTGGACGTGCTCGCCGGTGGCGATCTTGATCGGCGCGAGGGCCTTCGCGATGGCCGCGTGGCCGAGGACGTCGTCCGGGGAGGTCGGTTCCTCGATCCAGTACGGGTCGTAGGGCGCGAGCGCGGTCATCCAGGTGACCGCGGCCGAGACGTCCCAGCGCTGGTTGGCGTCGACGGCGATCCGGACGTCCTGGCCGACGGTCTCCCGCGCCAGCTTCATCCGGCGGACGTCGTCCTCGAGGTTGCCGCCGACCTTCAGCTTGATCATCTCGAAACCGTCGGCGACGGCCTGCTCGGCGAGCCGCACGAGCTTCGCGTCCGCGTACCCGAGCCAGCCGGGGGACGTGCTGTAGGCGCGGTAGCCGTGGGCTTCGAGCTGCTCGGTCCGCTCCGCCCGGCCCGGTTCCGCGCGCCGCAGGATGTCCAGGGCTTCGGCTTCGGTGAGCGCGTCGGACAGGTACCGGAAGTCGACCAGCGACACGAGTTCTTCGGGCGTCATCCGGGCGGCGAACCGCCACACCGGCAGGCCGGCGCGGCGGGCGGCGAGGTCCCAGGCGGCGTTGACCACCGCCCCGACGGCCATGTGCGCGACGCCCTTTTCCGGCCCCAGCCAGCGGAACTGCGAGTCGCCGACGAGCGTGCGGGACAGGTCGCCGAGCGCGGCCGCGTCCTCCGGGACGTCCCGGCCGACGACGTGCGGGGCGAGCGCGCGGATCGCGGCGGCCTGGACGTCGTTGCCGCGGCCGATGGTGAACGCGAGCCCGTAGCCGTCCGGGCCGCCGTCGGCGTGCAGCACGACGTAGGCGGCGGAGTAGTCCGGGTCGGGGTTCATCGCGTCCGAGCCGTCGAGCTCCTTCGACGTCGGGAACCGGACGTCGAGGACCTCCATGCCGATGATCTTCGCCATGGTCAGGCCTGCCTCGCCGTCTGGCGCTGCCGCCCGAGCCCGTCGATCTCGAGCTCGATGACGTCGCCGTCGCGCAGGTACGGCTTCGGGTCGGGCTGCCCGAGCGCGACGCCTTCCGGGGTGCCGGTGTTGATCAGGTCGCCGGGCCGCAGCACCATCACCTGGCTCAGGTGGTGGACGATCTCGGCGACGGTGAAGATCATGTCCTTGGTCGAGGAGTCCTGCTTCTTCTCGCCGTTGACCCACAGCCGCAGGCCGAGGTCCTGGGGGTCGGGCACCTCGCCCGCGGGGATCAGCGCCGGGCCGAGCGGGTTGAAGTTCTCGCAGGACTTGCCCTTGTCCCACTGGCCGGCGCGGAACTGCAGCTCGCGCTCGGAGACGTCGTTCGAGACGACGTAGCCGGCGACGTACTCCAGGGCTTCCTCGACGCTTTCGAGGTAGCGGGCGGTCTTGCCGATGACGACGCCGAGCTCGACCTCCCAGTCGGTGCTGACCGAGCCGCGCGGGATGAGGACGTCGTCGGCCGGGCCGACCACGACGTCCGGCGCCTTCATGAAGACCACCGGCTCGGTGGGCGGGGTCGCGCCGGTTTCCTCGGCGTGGCGGCGGTAGTTCATGCCGATGCAGACGACCTTGCCGGGCTGGGCGATCGGCGGGCCGACGCGCAGGCCGGTTCCGGACGCTTCCGGCAGCTCTCCGGCGGCGAGCGCGGCGGCGGTGCGCGCGATCCCGTCCGCGGCGAGGAAGCCGCCGTCGATGTCGGCGGTGAGGCCGCCCAGTTCGTAGGTCGTGCCGTCGTCGGCCCGCACGAACGGACGCTCACTTCCCGGCTCCCCGAGACGCACAAGCTGCACGGATGTTTCCCTTCACCCACACCGACCAGACATCCGATGTATATCGCAGTCGTGACCGCCGATCCAGAGCCATCGCCGAAATCGGGAGCAAAATTGATCGGATCAGTGTCGGGGCCGGGTCACGCGACCACGGAGTGTCACGGGTCACAGCCGGAATAGCCCCGCGGCTGTTCCCGCTGGTCCCCGGTGAGGGAGCGAAAGGACGGGCATGACCACCACGGCGGAACGTACCGCGCCGAGCCGGCGGGCGCAGCTGAAGTTCGTCCTCGTCCTGGGCGGTCTCACCGCCTTCGGGCCCTTGTCGATCGACATGTACCTGCCCGCGCTGCCGCGGATGGCGGCCGACCTGCACGCGGCGGACAGCACGGTCCAGCTGACGCTGAGCGCGTTCATCGTGGGGCTGGCGCTGGGCCAGCTGGTGCTCGGGCCGCTGTCGGACGCGCTGGGCCGCCGTGGCCCGCTGCTCGCAGGGCTCGTGCTGTACGTCGTGGGCTCGGTGTTGTGCGCGGTGAGCCCGGACGCGCTTCTGCTGGTCGCGGCGCGGCTCGTGCAGTCCCTCGGCGCGGCGGCGGGCATCGTGATCGCGCGCGCGACCGTGCGGGACCTGTTCTCCGGGACCGCCATGACGAAGTTCTTCTCGACGTTGATGCTGGTCAGCGGCCTGGCCCCGATCCTGGCGCCGTTGATCGGCGGCCAGCTGCTGAACTGGACGTCGTGGCGCGGGGTGTTCGTCGTGCTGACGGCGTTCGGCGCGCTGCTGCTGGCCGTGGTGGTGTTCTTCCTGCCGGAGCCGTCGGCGGTGCGGTCTCCGCTGCGGCTCGGCCAGGTGATGCGCACCTACGGGCGGCTGGCGCTGGACCGGTCCTTCGCCGGGTACGCGCTGGCGTCGGGGCTGCTGTTCGCGTCGATGTTCGCCTACATCTCCGGGTCGTCGTTCGCGCTCCAGGGCGTGTACGGGTTGAGCCCGCAGGCGTACAGCGTGGTCTTCGGGGCGAACGGCGTCGGGATCGTGCTGGCGGGGCAGCTCAACGGCCGCCTGGTGGGGCGGGTCCGCGAGCGGGCGCTGCTGCTTTCCGGGCTGCTGCTCGGGGTATTCGGCGGGGCTTTCGTGCTGGCTTCGGTGCTCTTGAAGGCGCCGCTGGCGCTCCTGCTGGTGTCGCTGTTCCTGCTCGTGTCGAGCATCGGCCTGGTGATGCCGAACGCGAGTTCGCTGGCGCTGGCGTCGCACGCGCGCTCGGCGGGGGCGGCGTCGGCGTTGCTGGGGGTGCTGCAGTTCGTGGTGGGTGCGGTGGCGACGCCGCTGGTCGGCCTGGGCGGCCCGGGGACGGCGGTGCCGATGGCCGCGACCATGGCGGGGTTCGCGGCGCTGGCGCTGGTGGCCTACCTGACGCTGGCCCGCCCGGCTACCGCCTGAGGAGCCGTTCCAGCTCGTCGGCGGCCGGTTCGTGGCCGGCGTCGGCGATCCGCTGCAGCTCGAGGAGGTCCTTCGCGGCGACTGCGCGGCGGGTGAGCAGTTCCCCGGCCCGGTCGCAGCCCTCGTCCAGCAGCTCGCTCAGCTCCTCGACGTCGCCGCGCGCGTCGGCAAGGTCGGCGAGCCGGTCCAGTGCGGTTTCGTTGCCCTCGTCGGCCAGCGCGCGCAGGGTCTCGTGATCGGTCATGGGGCCAGTCTGCGACCTTGCCCCCGGGGCAAGGTCAAGTGCGAGGATGGCCGGGTGCTCACCATCGGACAGCTCGCCGGGTACGTCGGCGTGACGGCCAAGGCGATCCGCGTCTACCACGCGAAAGGCCTGCTCCCCGAGCCGGACCGCGACAGTTCCGGCTACCGCCGCTACCGCGCCGCGGACGCGGTCGAGCTGATCAAGATCCGCACCCTCGCCGAGGCCGGCGTCCCGTTGGCCCGGATCCGCGAACTCCGCGCGGGCGACGGGCTCGCATCGGCGCTGCGGCAGATCGACGACGACCTGGCCGCGCGGATCGAGGCCCTGCAGGCCACCCGGGCGCGGCTGCGGCGCCTGGCATCCGGCCGGTTGTCCCCGCTGCCGGACGAGGTGGTGGCCTACCTCGGCCGGCTGCCGGGCCTCGGGTTCAGCGAGCGCTGGGTGACGCTGCAGAGCGACCTCTGGCTGCTGGTGTTCGCCACCCACCCGGAGACGGCGCGCACGAACTTCCGCGACCAGTCGTCGATGCTTGAGGACCCGGCGCTGCTCGCCGTGGTCCTCGAGTACGACCGGGTGCACGATGTCGATCCGCACGATCCGCGCGTGGATGCGTTGGCTTCGACGCTTGTCGCGGCAACTCGTGCCCGTTATGGCGACGAGCTGCCTGCGTACGACCCGGGGTCCGCGATTCCGGCGCTGGTGCAGGGTGCGGTGAACGCGTCGTCGCCCGCGTGGGGGCGGCTCGACGCGCTGTTGCGCGAGCGGCTCGGGTGAGCCGGCGTTCCCCGCCACCCCGAAGCCTGATTGTGACTACGGCCGTCAGCACCGCGTCAAGGCGGGAAAGCGTGCCTTGACCCGGTGCCGCCGGCCGTGTTCTGGCTTCGGATCGGGGTTGCGGAGGGTCTGGGTGTTGTCCTGCGGTTTGCTCTCTGCCGCGGCCAGCTTCGGCGCTACGCCAGTGAGGCCAGGTCCGCCGTCTTGAGCTGGTCCGCCGTCACCTTCTGGCGGCCGTCCACCAATGCTCCCAGGGCGTCTCCGTCGTCCCACATGTTCACGTTCATCGCCGCCGCCACTTCGCCGTCGCGCAGCCAGAATGCCGTGAACTCACGGGAGGCCAGGTCGCCGCGGATCACCAGCTCGTCCGCGGCCGGGTCCGCCAGGCCTCGGTACTCGCAGCCCAGGTCGTACTGGTCGGTGAAGAAGTACGGCGAGGCCAGGAACGGCTCGTTCTCGCCCAGCAGGTTCTGCGCCACGTGCGTGCCCTGGTCCTTCGCGTTCGCCCAGTGCTCGACGCGGACCCTGCGGCCGAACCGCGGGTGGAAGTGGGCCGCGATGTCGCCCACCGCGTAGACGTCCGGGGCCGCCGTGCGGAGGCCTGCGTCCACCGCCACGCCGCCGTCGTCCGCGAGCTCCAGGCCCGCCGCGTGGGCCAGCTCCACCCTCGGCACCGCGCCCACCGCGATCAGGACCACGTCCGCCGTCAGCTCTTCGCCGTTGCCGAGGCGCACGCCGCGGACGCCGTCCGGGCCGCCCGTGATCTCCGCGACCTGCTCGCCCAGGCGGTAGTGCACGCCGTTGGCGACGTGCAGGTCCCGGAACACCCCGCCGACCGTCTCGCCGACCACGTTCGCCAGCGGCACCGGCACCGGGTCGACGACCGTCACCTCCGCGTTGTGCGTGCGGGCCGCCGCGGCCGCCTCGGAGCCGATCCAGCCGGCGCCGACGATCACCACGCGCTCGGCCGCGGCGAACGCCGACCGCAGCTTGAGCGAGTCGTCGAGGGTGCGCAGCGTGTACAGCCCGGGCAGGTCGCCGCCGGGGACCGGCAGCTGCCGCGGCTTGGAGCCGGTCGCCAGGACCAGCCGGTCGTAGCGGTGCTCGCCGCCCCCATCGTCGAGGACCAGGCGGGCGCCCAGCTCGACGCGGGTCGCCGTGACGCCGGCGCTGAAGCGGATGTCCTTCTCCGCGTAGAACTTCTCTTCGTGCACCCAGTCGGGTTCGTCGGCGTTGCCCAGCAGGACGCCCTTCGACAGCGGCGGCAGCTCGTACGGGCGGTGCGGATCCGAGCCCAGCAACAGTATTTCGCCGCTGTAACCGCGTTCGCGCACCGCAGCCGCCGCGGAGGCCCCACCCAGGCCCGCACCGACGATGACGATCTTCCGCGGTTCCGACATCCAGACCTCCGTAAGACGGCTCCCGGACCGGACGCTACTCGCGAACCGGCCGCACCACGAGCCGTGGCTACGCCGAAAATCCGGAAAGCGCAAGACAAAACCCGCGAGTAGGCAGATCGGGTGAACGCGCGTCATAGCGGCGCCGGGGGCCGCTCCCACCCTCGCACGGAGCACGACCACGACAAGGAAGCGAGGGCGGCGACCATGAGTCGGGGCGAGTGGTCGATCGGCTGCCGGGATCTGGCCGGCCGGCGCCGGGATGTGACGGTGTTCGTCAGCAACGACAAGGTGGTGCTGGTCGCACCGCCGGGCGAGGCGGCGGTGCTCGGGCCGCTCGACGTCGGACGGCTGCGAGCCGCCCTGCGGGACGCCGTCGTCGCGACGGCCGATGAGGAAGAAAGCTGACAACTACCGTTCCTACTTTTCAGTAGGTTAGAGTCGGGCCCGACGAGAAGGGACCGGCCATGACGACCTACTTCGTGACGGGCGCGACGGGCTTCATCGGGAAACGCCTGGTCGCCCGGCTGCTGCGGCGGCCGGAGACGTCCGCGGTGTACGCGCTGGTGCGGGAGACCTCCCGCGAGCGCCTGGCCACCTGCGCGCGGGACTGGCCGGACGCGGACAAGCTGCACCCGGTGCTCGGCGACCTCGCCGAACTCCGGCTCGGCGCCGATCCCGCCGAACTCCCCCACCTCGACCACGTCGTCCACCTCGGCGCGATCTACGACCTCACCGCCGACGAGGAGGCCAACCGCCGCGCCAACGTCGAGGGCACCCGCCACCTGCTGGCCTTCGCGGCCGCCGCGCGGGCCGGGCTGGTGCACCACGTGTCGTCGATCGCCGTGGCCGGGGACCACGCCGGGCGGTTCACCGAAGCCGACTTCGACCTCGGCCAGCGCTTCGGCTCGCCGTACCACGCGACGAAGTTCCAGGCCGAGAAGCTCGTCCGCGAGCAGCCGCTGCCCTTCCGCGTCTACCGGCCGTCGGCCGTCGTCGGCGATTCGCGCACCGGCGAGATGGACAAGGTCGACGGGCCCTACTACTTCCTGCCGGCGATCTCGCGGCTGGCGGCCCTGCCCGGACGTCTCCCGCTGGCCGCCCCCGATCTGGGCGCGACGAACCTGGTGCCGGTCGACTACGTCGTCGACGCGATGGACCACCTGATGCACCGGGACGCGCCCTCGGGGACGACCTACCACCTCGCCGCCGCGCGCCCGCAGCCGCTCAACTCCGTCTACAACGCCTTCGCGCGCGCCGCGGGCGGCCCGAAGATCCGGGCCGTGCTGCCGGCAAAGCCGTCCGGGGCCGTCCGGCGGGCCGGCACCCGCCTGGCGCACGCGGCCGCGGCCGGGATCGACCGCATCCCCGGCGGCCGCGGCGCCCGCGCGGCCGTCCTGGAGGAGCTCGGCATCCCGCTGGCCGTGCTGCCGCACCTGACCATGGACGTCGTCTTCGACACCGCGCGCACCACGACGGCGTTGTTCGGCAGCGGCATCGAACTCCCCGAGCTGCGGGACTACGCGGCGCCGCTCTACCGGTACTGGCAGGACCACCTGGACCCCGACCGCGCGCGCCGCACCCACGGCCTGGCCGGGCGGACGGTGCTGATCACCGGCGCCTCGTCCGGCATCGGCCGGGCGTCCGCGCTCGCCGTGGCCCGCAAGGGCGCGAAGGTGATCCTCGTGGCCCGCCGCGCGTCGGAGCTCGAAGAAGTACGGGCGGAGATCCTCGCGGCCGGCGGTACCGCCGCGGCGTACCCGTGCGACCTCACCGACGGCGACGCCATCGACGCGCTGGTCAAGGACGTGCTCGCCGACCACGGCGCGGTGGACGTGCTGGTGAACAACGCCGGCCGGTCGATCCGGCGCTCGGTCGCGCTGTCCACGCAGCGGTTCCACGACTTCGAGCGCACGATGGCGATCAACTACTTCGGGCCGGTGCGGCTGATCCTCGGCTTCCTGCCGTCGATGGCGCAGCGCCGGTTCGGCCACGTCGTCAACGTGACGACCCAGGGCCTGCAGACCGACACCCCGCGCTTCTCGGCCTACCTGGCGTCGAAGGCGGCCCTGGAGGAGTTCGGGCTGACGGCCGGGCGCGAGACGCTCTCGGACGGCGTCACGTTCACGTCGGTGCGGATGCCGCTGGTGCGGACGCCGATGATCGCCCCGACCGGCTACCGCGGAATCCCGTCCAGCAGCCCGGAACGCGCCGCGGCGCTGGTGGTGAAGGCGTGCGAGGAGCGGCCGGAGATCCTCAGCCTCCCCGAAGGCCGCGCCGCCGAACTGGCGACGCTCGCCGCGCCGAAGCTCGCCCGGTTCGCCGCGCACCTGGCCTACCGCGCGATGCCGGAGTCCGCGCCCGAGGCGCGCGGCCTGCCCCGCCGGTCCGCGCCGGCGTCGGTCGCGGCGGCGGTGACCCGCCTGATCTGGCGCCGTCGTGCCTGATTTCCGCGAATTCCGCCGAAACGGTGGCACGCACCCGACGGTACTTCTACCCTCGCGCGAGTCCCGTACACCCGTACGGGCTTCGACTGGGGAGTTCGGAATGCCGGAATTCAGCGTATTCGATTGCAGCACTACGACCGACAAGACGGCCGTGATCGGCACCGCGCGGCGCACCCTCGGGTGACACCGGCCGGGGCCGGGCGCGTGCCCGGCCCCGGTTTCCGGGCCTGGTTTCCAGGCCCGCGCGGGCAGTTTCCGCCGCACCAGATGCCGCGAATGACTCATTCGCGGCGTCGGAGGTCCCGAATGAAGCTTCTATGTCAAGTTGTGGTTTGTAGTCGGTGGTGGTCGTTGAGCAGGGCTCGGTAGATGGTGTTGGTGAGGTGGCGTTTGAGTGC
>NZ_JBSFNC010000193.1:0-14554 GCF_053586895.1 Amycolatopsis sp. NPDC003731
ACCGGGGTGATGGGCCGCGGGATCGTCCAGCTGGCCGCGACCGCGGGGGTGACCGTCGAGCTGGCCGACGTCCGGCGCGAGGCCGTCACCGAGGCGATCGGCTACGTCGGCGGGATGGTCGACAAGCTCGCCGCCAAAGGCAAGCTGAGCGAAGACGCCGAAGCCGTCAAGGGCCGGCTGGTCGCCGTGGCCGCGCCCGACGCGCCCGCGGACGGCGTCGACCTCGTGGTCGAAGCCGTCCGGGAGGACCTGGAAACCAAGCGCGCCCTGTTCGCGAGCCTCGAACGCGTCTGTCCACAGGAGACGATCTTCGCGACGAACACGAGTTCGCTGTCGGTCACCGAGATCGCCGCCGGGCTGGCCGACCCCGCCCGGCTCGTCGGCCTGCACTTCTTCAACCCGGTCCCGCTGATGCGGCTGGTCGAGGTCGTCCCCGGTGCGCGCACGCACGGCTGGCTGCCGGGCGAAGCACTCGAGCTGGTCAAGAGCTGGGGCCACGAGCCGGTGCTCGCCAAGGACGCGCCCGGCTTCCTGGTCAACCACGCCGGCCGCGGCCTGAACACCGAGGCGCTGCAGATCCTCGCCGAGGCGCTGGCCGAGCCCGCCGACGTCGACCGCATCGCCCGGGACGTGCTCGGCCTGAAGCTCGGCCCGTTCGAGCTGCTCGACCTCACCGGCCTCGACGTCTCGCACGCCGTCCTCGAAAGCATCTGGAGCGGCTTCCACGGCGATCCGCGGCTGCGGCCGTCGTGGCTGACCCGGCCGCGCGTGGCCGCCGGGTTGTTCGGGCGGAAGAACGGCGAAGGCTTCTACTCCTACGCCGACGGCAAGCAGCAGGTCGCCGACGAGCCCGCCGCCCCGCCGAAGCCGGCCAGCCCGGTGTTCACCGCGGACGAGCACCTCGCCCGCGCGCTGTCGTCCGCGGGCGTGCAGGTGGTGTCCGACGCCTACCCGGACGCGATCCTGCTCGTGCCGCTCTACGGCGAGTCCACAGTGGACGCGGCGATCCGCGCCGGGTTGCCGCCGGCCCGCGTCGCGGGTGTCGATCCGCTGGGCGGCTACGAACGACGGCTGACGATGTCCGTCCACCCGGGACTCGACCCGGCGGCGGCCCGCGCCGCCTGGGGTGCGCTGGCCGCGACCGGCCACCCGGTGACGGTCGTCCGCGACGGGCCCGCCCCGATCGCGCAGCGCCTTCTGGCGTCGATCGTCAACACCGCCTGCTTCATCGCGGGCCAGCACCTGGCGACCCCGCAGGACATCGACACGGCGGTCCGCCTCGGCCTCGGCTACCCGCGCGGCCCGCTGGCGTGGGGCGACCTCGTCGGCGGCGACGTGGTGCTGCGCATCCTGTGCGGCCTGACCGCGACCACCGGCGACCCCCGCTACCGGCCGAGCCCGTGGCTCACCGAGCGCGTCGCCCTCGGCCTGCCGCTGACAACGGCCGGCACGACACCGGCGGACCTGCGGCAGTCCTAAGAGGACTGGCGGACGGGCCGGAATTCAGCGACGCCGCGGGCCGGATCACCAGCGGAAGTCGCGGGACCCGACGGCGCTGTAGGTGATGTACCCGCCTTCGAAGTCGCTGCGGTACCACCCGTTCGTCACGTACTCGTCCGATTTCGGGTACCGCAGGTAGGAGTACTCCCACCCGAGCGCCGCCCAGCGGTTCCGGATCTCGCCCTTCACCATGTGGGCACCGGTGGCCGTCGTGTAGTAGATCGAGCCGCCCTTGGTGAAGTGGTTGTAGCGGCCGCGGCCGTCCGGTGTCGCGAGTTCGTCGGTCGTGGGGTAGCCGAGGCCGCGCTCGTAGTCGAGGGCCGCCCACTTCTTCCGGATCTCGCCGTTGATCGCCCGCGCACCCGTGGCGGCCGTGTAGTAGATCGACCCGACCGTGCCCCCCTTGGCGAAGTGGTTGTAGCGGGCGACACCGTCCGGTGTCCCCAGCTCGTCGGTCGTCGGATAACCCAGCCCGCGCTCGTAGTCCAGCGCGGCCCACTTCTTGCGGATCTCACCGGAGATCGCGTGCCCGCCCGTCGCCACCGTGTAGTAGATCGATCCGACGTTGCCGCCCTTGACGAAGTGGTTGTACCGCGCGACACCGTCCGGTGTGGCCAGCTCGTCGGTCGTCGGGTAGCCGACGCCGCGCTCGTAGTCCAGCGCCGCCCACCGCTTCCGGATCTCGCCGGTGATGAGGTGCGCGCCCGTCGCCGCGGTGGAGTAGATCGAACCCACGGTGCCGTTGGCGAGGAAGTGGTTGTACTGGGCCACGCCGTCCGGCGTCGTGGCCGTGTCGGACGTCGGAGGACCGAGCAGGGCGTGCCCGCCCAGGGCGAGGTACTTGTCCAGCACCGGGCCGGTGACGTACCGGGTGCCCGTCCCGGCGCTCCAGTAGAGCCGGCCGTTCGCGTGAACGCGGTAGTGGACCGGGCCGTCGGTGATCTCCGCCCCCGCCGGCGCGCCGAGGCTCGCGCGCAACGCCGCGTCGGTGTCGTAACGCTGGTCGATCGGGGTCGCGTAGTTCGCCGTCAGCGTCAGGTCGGCCGAACCGACCGTGACGATCCACTTGGGATCCGCCGGACCGCCCTGCCAGCCGGTGAACTTCGAGACGCCGTCGATGGCCAGCGGCGCGGCCTCGACGTCGAAGGAAGCGCCTTCGGTGACCATGGCCGAGCTGACCCCGCCCGCCACCGGGATGCTCAGCTCCGCGGGCTGGGTGCCGCGCAGCGTGATCCGGTGCTGCCGCGGCAGCGCCGTGTACGTCTTGGCCGTGGTGACGCCCGCGCTGTCGGTCACCGTCGCGGTGAGCTCCATCCGGGAGTCCGGGTGCGCGGTGAACGGCTGCGAGAAGCTCGATCCGGTGCCGCCGACGCCCGGGTGCGAGTGGCACGTCGCTTCGCTCGGGCAGTGGCGCACCGCCGTGGTCCAGGTGATCGGCAGCGCACCGTCCTCGGCGTCGGACGCGGTGGCGCTCACGGAGACCGTCTGGTTCACCGCGAACGTCGTGCTCCCGGGGGTGTTCAGGGTGAGCGCCGGGGTGCGGTTGCCGGGCGCGACGACGATGGCGACCTCCCCGCCGAGTCCCAGCGGGTCCCGGACGCGCAGCTTCGCGGTGAACGACGCCGTGCCCACCGGATAGGTGTGCGACACCTTCGGGCCGGCGTCGGCCGCGGTGGTCCCGTCCCCGAAGTCCCAGTCGTAGGCGAGTGTGTCGTTGTCGTAGTCGACCGACGCCGAGCCGTCGAACGTCACCGTGCGGGTGTCCGGGTTCGTGGCTGTCGTCGCCTTGGCCACCGGCGCGGTGTTGCCGGCCGAATAGCTCAGGCGCCGCACGTTCCCGGACAGGATGTCGGCGAAGACGATGTCGCCGTTCGGCGCCGCCGCGAACTTCACCGGACCGCCGACGCCGGTGAAGACCGGCGGGTTCTCCGGCGCCTGGCTCAGCTTGCCCTGGCCGTCGTACCGCAGCGTCCAGACCTTGTTCGCCACGTAGTCGCCGAAGAAGTACGAGCCGCGGTAGGCCGCCGGATAACTGGCTCCACTGTAGACGATGCCACCGGTGACGCTGTTGCCGTTCATCGGCCCGGTGCCGTGCGTGTACTCGTGGATGGGCGGCTGGTTCGGCACGCCGGCGCAGCCCGCGAGGCCGCTGTAGCCGGGCGTCGGGCGGCTGCCCTCCCAGCACGGCCAGCCGTGGTTGGCGCCGCGCTGGACGACGTCGACCTCTTCCCAGTTGCTCCAGCCGACGTCGCCGGCCACCGGCAGGCCGAGGTTCGGGTCGATGCTGAAGCGGAACGGGTTGCGGAAGCCGCGCGCGAACACCTTGCTCGCGGTCGAGCCGGGATCGGCGGCGTCGTAGTACGGGTTCCCCGGGACGCCCTGGCCGGACGCGGTCAGGTGGAAGATCTTGCCGTAGGGCTGGTTGACGTCGAGGGCGCGCAGCGCGGCCGGGTCCATCATCCGGTAGTCGCTGCTGTCGCCGACGGACAGCCACAGCGTCCCGTCCGGGGCCGCGATGACCGCGTCGATGCCATGGACGTCGGAGGTGCCCGGCACCTCGAACAGCGGCTGCTCGCCGGTCAGGCCGGTGGGCGCCCCGGCCGCGTCCACGGTCACGGTGAACTTCGACAGCCGCATGACGAAGCCGCCGCCGGCGTTGATCGACCGCGTGAGGTAGATGGCCCGCGACGTCGCGTAGCCGGGCGCCACGGCGACCCCGACGAGGCCGAGGTCCTCCTCGGCGCGGACCGGCAGCGTCGCGATCGTCCGGCCGGCGCCGCCGACCGGCAGCCAGCGGACGGCTCCGCTCTTGCCGGTGGCCAGGACGGAGTTGTCGGGCAGGTACGCGAAGTCGGTGAGCTCGTACGGCCCCAGGCCGGTGTCGGTGTCCCGGAGGACGAACCCCGGTGGGAGCGTCGCCGCCGTCGCCACCCCCGGTGACACGACGGGGAGCAACGCTCCCACCAGGACCGCCGTCAGCAACAGGCGAAGCGTGCGCATGGCCATCCGGCTCCCTTCCGATGATCTCTTTGTCGCAAGATCAAGGGAGCCAGTTGCAGCAACGGCGATTACTTCACCCGAACGTGACTTACGCCACGTGACGGAACGTAGCGAGTTACGGGACGACCTGCACGACGTCGCCGATGTGCAGCGTGTTGAAGAACTTCAGCGACGCGGCCGGCGACAGGTGGATGCAGCCGTGCGAGTAGACCGAGAGGCTGCCCGTGTGGAACGCGTCGCCCGGGTAGAAGAAGACCGAGTTCGGCATCTCCGCGTTGTCGAATTCCTTCGACAGGTGCATCTTCTCCTTCGACAGCACGTGGAACGTGCCGGTCGGGGTCGCGTAGCCCTTGCGGCCCGGCAGCATCGGCACCGGCCCGTAGACGACCTTGCCGCCCTGCAGGATCCACGCCTTGTGCGCGGAGATGTCGACGCAGGCGGCGGTGCCCGGGGCCGCGGCCGCCGCCGCGCACGGGACGCCGGGGTCCGCCGCGGGCTTCGGGGCCGGCTTCGGCGTCGGCTTGGGCTTCGGCTTGGCCGAGGTGCTGGTCGGCGCCGCCTTCGTGGTCTCGGTGGTGGGCGTCGGCACCGTGGCGGTGCTGGTCGGCGCGGGGGTGGGGGTGGCGCTGGACGTCGTCGGCGTCCCGCCGCCGGTGCCCGCCGCGGCGACGGCCCCGCCGCCCGCGTTCGAGCCACCGGCCGAGCCCCCGCCGGAGCACGCGGCCAGCACGAACGCGGTGGCCAGCGCGGCCGCTCCCGCCAGAAGCCTCTTCACGATCCGGTACCCCCAGCTGTCTCGATCATCGCGTTTGGACACCGGTAAAGACGGCGGTCACCCGTTCGAGGTTCGTCGGGAAAGGTCACGATTTGGGTAGCTGCGGTCAACCCGGGGGTGGAGGCCGGAATCCACCCGGATCCGATCCCCGGGCCGACGAAACCGGGGCGCTGGTCGCCGAAGCTGGGGGAACCTTCGAAACCAGGGGAGCCTCGAAATGTCCAGCGTCCTGCTCTACGCGGTCATCGCCGCCTTCGTGCTGTACAAGGTCGTGTACAAGCAGGTCCGCGGCACGCTGCTCAGCCGCCGGACGCTGATCGTGCTGCCGCTGCTGCTCACGGCCGTCGGCGCGTACCTGACGCTGAAAGCGCTGCCCGGCGCGTCCGCCGCCGAGCTCGGCCTGCTCGCCGCCGACCTGCTGCTGCTCGCCGGGCTCGGCGTGCTGCGCAGCACCACGACGACGCTCACCGAGCGCGACGGCACGACGTTCCAGAAGGGCTCGGCCGTCACGATCGGCCTGTGGGCGCTGACGGTCGCGGTCCGGGTCGGTGTGATCGCGCTGGGTACCGCACTCGGCATCACGGGGCCGCTGACCTCGGCGTCGATCGCGCTCAGCCTCGGCCTGAGCATCGCGGTGCAGAACGCGACGACCTACCGGCGCATCCAGCGGCGCGGGCTGCCGCTCGCCGACCAGCGGCCGGCGGTCACCCGCTGACGCGGCCCAGCATCCGGGCGTACATCCGGCCCGGGCTGGGCACCGACGGCGGCACCAGGAAGCCCGGCAGCGGGGGCAGCCCGCCGACGAACGCACCGAGCCGCTCGTACAGCACGGCGGCGCCGGCCGGCCGGGCTTCCGGATCCTTCGCCAGCACCTCGGCGAGCAGCGTGTTCAACGGTTTCGGGACGCCCGGCACCGGCGGCGGCAGCTCCTTGACCTGCCGCTCGAACACCGCGTACGCGGTCGGCCCGTCGAAGAGCCGCCGTCCGGTGAGCATCTCGTGCAGCACGCAACCCAGCGCGTAGAGGTCGCTGCGCGGTTCGGCGCCACCCCGCTGGATCTGCTCGGGCGCCATGTAGGACGGCGTCCCCAGCAGCTGCCCGGCCCGGGTGAACTGCGCCGCGTCGGCTTCGCGGAGCACGGCCAGCCCGAAGTCCATCACCTTCACGCCGCCGTCGGGCCCGAGCATCAGGTTGGACGGCTTGAGGTCGCGGTGGCAGACGGCGAGCGCGTGGGCGGCGGTCAGCACCGCGCACGCCTGCGCCGCGATCGCCGCGGCCCACGGCACCGGCAGCGGCCCGTGCTCGGCGAGCAGGTCGGCCACCGTCACGCCGTCGACGAACTGCATGACCTGGAACAACCGGTCGTCGTGGGTGCCGTAGTCGTACAGCGTCGGGACGCCGGGGTGGTCGAGCGTCGCCAGGATCCGGGCTTCGCGCGCGAAGCGGGCTTCGAGCTCTTCGTCGCGGCCCGGCAGCCTGAGCAGCTTGATCGCCACGCGGCGGCCGAGCCTGCGGTCGAACCCGCCGTGCACCGCGCCCATCCCGCCGCGGCCGAGGGGCAGCTCGTCGAGCTCGTAGCGGTCGGCGATCAGCATCCGTTCCCCTAGTGGCCCGGCCTGAGCCGTCCTTCGACAAGTCCCGCGAAGCCTAGCCGGACCAGCTCACGGCCCGTTTCCGCCGCCTCGCGCAGGGCGGTGTCGAACTCGGCGAGGCTTGTGAAGACCCGGCCGTACTCCCGCTGGACGGCGATCGGCAGCCGCGGGATCCGCACGCGCCTGCCGTCGACCCGGGTGGACGCCGACGCGGCGGGCAGGTCGGCGGCGCGCAGGCAGCCGGCCAGGAAGCCCGCGTCCAGCCGCTCGTCGTCCACGCGGTACACGGTGAGCCCGGCGCCCACCGGCCGCGGCGGTCCACTGTGGACGTACGCGATGCCGGTCACCGACGCGACGACGTCACCCGCCTCGGCCAGCGGGTGTTCGGCGTCCGCGCGCACCGGCGCGTGCCGGACGTCGACGACGCCGGCCTTGACCAGCTCGCCGATGGTGGTGAACGCCAGCTCGGCGTCCGCCGCTTCGAGCGGTGGCAGCTGCGGTGTCAGCTGGGCGAACTTGGCGCGCACGGCTTGGAAGGCCTGGCCGGGATCCTCGTCCCGGGTGCGGCGGCGGGCGGGTGTCAGGTCGACGTCGTCGTCGAGCAGGTCGATGATCCGGACGCCGGATTCGGGGTGGCGGCCGAACTCCTGCCACATTTCTTCCACTGTGGACAGTTCGTCGCCCGCTTCGCCGAGCAGCACGGTGGACGGCGCGCGCTCGCCGGGAGCCGGCCGCCGCAGCAGCCAGAGGTCGGGACCCGCCGGCGTCAGCGTGACGACGGCGCGGACCGCGCCCGCGCGCAGCAGGTTGCCCCGGATGCGCTTGCCGCTGCGCCGCCCGGCCGCCGCGCCCGGCATCAGGATCGCCACCGTGCCGCCGGGTTCGACGTGCGCGAGGCAGTGCTGCACCCAGGCGAGCTCGGGCTCGCCGCGCGGGGGTAGGCCGTACTCCCAGCGCGCGTCGCCGACGAGTTCGTCGTGGCCCCAGGCCCGTTCGTTGAACGGCGGGTCGCACAACACCGCTTCGGCGGTGCGGCCGGCGAAGGCGTCTTCGCGCAGCGCGTCGACCGCGTGGACCTCCGCCTCGATGCCGCGCAACCGCAGCCGCAGTGCCGCGATCGACGCCGTCATCGGGTCGCTGTCCTGCGCCAGCACGGTTTTCGCGCCGCTCGCGAGCGCGAGGGCGCCGAAGCCGCACGCGGGGTCGAGGATCGTCGACACCGGTCCGGCGAGGCGGGCCATCAGCTCGGCGATCGGTTCCGGCGTCGCCGACAGCCGCCGCGAATGCGCCTCGAAGTACCGGCGGCACACCAGTTCGAACGCTTCGACCGGCCCCGCCTGGTGCGTCAGCTCGCTGAGCAGGGTGAGCAGTTCCGGGTCGTCGAGCCGGCTGTCGAAGGTGTCGATGAGGCCGGCCTGGAAGGCGAAGAAGCCGCCCGCGCGGCTGACGCGCTCGGCGAGGTCGAGGTCGTCTCCGAGGGCGCGCAGGCGCTGCCACGCGCGTTCGCCGGCGCTCAGCTCGAACTTCTTGCCGCGGGCGCGGAACCAGGCGGCGACGGCGGACAGACCGAACAGCGGGCTCGACGCCGTGCCACCGACCGGCGGCGGGAAGTCCGGGTAGCGGCGGCGCCAGTTGCTGACCGCGGCCCGCCCCACCCCGGCGAGCCGCGCGATGTCGGCCGCGCTGACCGTGGCGTCGTCGTCCATGGCGAGGACTCTATCGGAGGATGCTCCATTCAGCCGAGGCGCTTGTGAACTCAGTCAACCAATGCTTTCATGGGGGACATGACACACGATCGGTACGTCCTGCGGTACGCCGCCGGGTCGGACGTCGGGAAGCGTCGCCGGGTCAACGAGGACGCGGTGTACGCGAGTTCCCGCCTGCTCGCCGTCGCCGACGGCATCGGCGGCCAGCCGCACGGCGAGGTCGCCAGCGCGACGGCGGTCGACGTGCTGCGCGAGCTCGAGGTCGACCTGCGACGGCTCGATCTGACGAACGTGGACCTGGCCGCAACCCTGACCGGCGTGGTCAAGTCGATCGCCGATCGGCTGCACGAAGTGGCGTCGCAGGAGCCGGCGACCGAAGGCATGGGCACGACGCTGACGGCCCTGCTGTTCGACGGCATCGAGTTTGCGGCGGCCCACATCGGCGACTCCCGCGGCTACCTCCTGCGCGAGGGCGGCCTGCGCCGGCTGACCCGCGACCACACGCTGGTCCAGGCCCTGGTCGAGGACGGCCGCGTCGCCGCGGAGGACGCCGAGTCCCACCCCCGCCGGTCGTTGCTGATGAAAGCGCTTCAGACGGCGGGCTCGGGCGACCCGGACATCTGGACGTTCAAGGCCAAGCCGGGAGACCGCTACCTGCTCTGTTCGGACGGCCTCAGCGGCCCGGTCCCCGAGGCGACCTTGCGCGACGTCCTGGACGCCGGCCAGGAGCCGGCCGAGGTGATCCCGGAGCTGATCCGCCTGGCCAACGAGGGCGGCGGCCCGGACAACATCACCTGCGTGGTCGCCGACGTCACGGCCTGACCCACCTTCCGGGCCGCGCGGGGCCATCCGGTATCGTCTCCTGCGGAGGATTGGCCGAGCGGCCTAAGGCGCACGCTTGGAAAGCGTGTTGGGTTCACGCCCTCGCAGGTTCGAATCCTGTATCCTCCGCCGTTTGATCAGGCAAAACGCCGGGTGCCCCGCTTAGGGACGCCCGGCGTTTTCCGTCTTAGTCTCAGTTCTAGTCTCAGTTGCCCCGTCGGGGCTCTCCTGGGAGCCCAGCAGTCGCTCGCAGAGACGACGCAGGGAAGCGGCCAGCACTAAGTGAGTCAGACACACGGACTCCAGCCGGAAGCCCTGCAAGGCATCAACGGCTTGCAGAGCACTTTCTTGGGGACGCCGATGGCCAACTAGTCAGCCGAGCAACGCAACCGCGTTGAAACCGCACTCGACCGGGTCCGCCATCAGATCGGACTGGTGCTGGGCGCGGCAGCCGGGGCGCGCCAAGCCGCGGAAGCCGACCTTGCCAAACTCGAACTGGAGCGCGACATCGACCGCGTCGGCATGAACCAGGCGAGTGCGGGACAACAGAACGAGTGGTCACGACGCAGTGCGCATGTATTTGTGGGACATCGGGCAGCTCACCGCGATCCTGCCCGACCTCCACCCGCTCAGCCGCACGAGCGCCCTTTCGCTGTTCGACCTGTGCACATCCGCCGTATCCACGCGACCGGGATGCAGGCCGGGCACACGCAGCTACGGAATGTTACAAACCTGCTGAGAGAAGCCCGGTAAGGGCTCGTGGACGCCCAGGCCAAGGCCGATGCTGGGCTGCCTCAGCAGTACGTGCAGGCCGGCGAGGAGCTGGACCAGCTCTCTCGTCCGCCTGTCCACTGCCTAAGATCTGGTGAGCGGATAGCGGTCGCGCCCTGTAATTGGGGACATTACCCCGGTCGCGCTGGTCTCACCGACATATCGGCCGCCGCGTGTAGCAAGGTCAGCAGTGGAACAAAACAGCTGTGACCTGGAGTAGCGCTGGCCAGCAATTAAGTATGCGAGATCCGTGCCAGGTCATCGCCGGCACGCACCGTGATCGGCCGGGCCCCGGACGTTCCAACGTCCGGGGCTTTGCTGATTCCGTACCCGTGATCACTCGGCACAATCAGATGATCACGCTGAGTCGTTGGATCTGTTTCAATGGGTACACCCCACGGATCAACTTAGACAGCAGACGGGCGGCCTCCTTCAGGCAAGAAGACCGCCCGTCACCACTGAGGCCAGTCGGCACCCAGTCGGCTCACTCACCCGCACGACAGAAGATCATCGGTCAACGCCTCCTACAGCATCGGACCGGCGACTTCGCCAACGCGCACGAAGGGCGAACCCCCATGACTTTAACTCCTCCGCCTAGCCCTGACCCGAACGATGATCTTCGACGTGTCGAGGCGCTTGCGAGAGACGCCGATAAGTCTGCAGGTGATAGCCGATCGCGCATGGCGCGCTGGGTTAGCCATGCACTCACAAATCCCCAAGCGGCCCGTTACGTGCTGTGGATCATCGTGGCCATCCTTTTAGCCGCAGGCCTACTTGGCGTCCAAGTCGACGTAGGCCCGGTCCATGTCGGCCCCACAGGATTCTCGCGCATCGACGAGCCGCCGGAGACGCCAAGGCTTAGTGTTCAGCCTTCAAACCGGTCAGGTCCTGCCGGCGCCCACAGCAGACCGTCAACTCGATGAGCAACGCCGCGCCTTATGCGATCGGTCACGTGCTGGTACCTCGCTGCCATGGCCGTGCTCGACCAACCCATGATGGACATGACGGTCCGTTCCGGTACCTCAAGCAGCAGAAGAACCGTCGCGGCGGTGTGCCGGGCGTCGTGAAGCCGCCGCTCCCCCACCTTGGCCTCGCGCAGCAGCTCCTTCCAGTGGTGGTAGTCGGTGTTCGGCACGAGCGGCTGACCGGTCGGCTTGGTGAAGACGTAGCCGGTCTCCTCCCACAGGTCCGCCGCCAGGGCGCGTTCCTGCGCCTGGGCCGCCTGGTGCCGCGCCAGCAGCAGCGCGAGTTGCTTGGGCAGCCCGATGTACCGCTTGCCGGCCCGCGACTTCGTCGGCGCGGTCTCCCGACGGGTCGAGACGCGGTGCGGGCAGTACCCGGCGAACTTCCGGCCGCACGGCGTCGAGCAACCGTGCTTGTACTTCGGCCGGAGCCGGTTCCGTCGTACGCCGATTTCGGGCGCGTGGTGCTCGAAGCACGTGGCGCAGAACGGAGACCCGTGCTTCTTGCACGGCCGGTCCCAGCGGTCCCAGTTCACGTCCGGCCACTGGATGCCCAGTGCTTCGCCCTGGCGGAGACCCAGCGCGAGAGCGATGGCCCAGCGTGCGCTGTTGCGCCTCAGGTTGGCCGTTTCGAGAATGCGCTGGATCTCGTCGACCTCGTACGGTTCGTAGTCCTGCTCTTCTACCTTCGGGGCACGGGCGAGTTCCGCCGGGTTGTCCGTGATGATTTTGCGCTTCTTGGCCTCCTTGAGCGCGGTGCGGATGGTGCGGTGAACCTGGTGTACCCGCCCCGCAGCGGAGCCCTCGCGCATCATCTTGCGGTAGAGCTTTTCCAGGTGGTCGGGTTCCAGCCTGTCGCCCGTGTGGGACCGCTGGAGACGGTGCGCGCCGACGCCCGGGATGAGGTGAACTCGGCACGCCACCTCATAGGCGTCCCACGCATTCTCGGTGATGGTCGGTGGCGCGACGATGTTCTCAAGCCAGTGGGTCAGCCAGGACTCGACGGTCCAGTTCTGCCCTGCCTTGCGGACGCGCCCTTCGTCGCGCTCGTTCTCCCACTCCCGCACCTTGTTCCGGACCTTGGCCTCATCCTTGGACATAGTGTGACGACGGTCCGGCTTCCCGTTGTCCTTGCGGCCGACCGTCACGCGACCGTGCCAGTGGCCGTCCGCTTCGCTGAAGTAGACGCTGCTCGCGCCGTTCGGAGCGCGCGTGCCCTCGGGGCGCTTCTTCCTTGCCAATTGAAAGTCCTTCCTCAGGCAGCGGTCTCGCCGGCGGAACCGGCGACCAGGCGGGCGGCGAACGCTTCGATGGCGGATACGGAGATGCGGCGGAGGCGGCCGATGCGGACGGATTCCAGCGCGCCGGAGCGGACCAGGCTGTAGGCCGTGGTGCGGCCGATGCCGAGCCGTTCCCCGGCCTCTTCGACGGTCAGGAGAACGCGCGGCGGCAGCGGCCGGGGCGCCGGCCGTGGGTCGTCGTCGTGAGTCGCGAGGCGTTCGGCGAGCTGGGCGAGACTGGCGGCGAGCTGAGCGATGTCGTTGGCGGTAGCCATTGGTGGTGAGCCCTTCGGGTGGCGGTGCGGGTGGCGGTGATGCGCATGGGCTCTCCTCGTTCTGGTGTGGTCGGTTGTCGGTGTTGAGGGGGTAAGCCGTACCAGCCGTACCAGCCTCGTTTTGCCTGGTCAGGTGCGGTACGGCTTGATTCCGTGGTACGGCTTGAGCCGTACCAGGACGTTGCGGCGGTACGGCTTGAGCCGTACCAGGCGGGGAAGCCGTACCAGGGCTGACCTGCGGAAATGAGGCTGGTACGGCTGGTACGACTACCCCGCCCGGCGGGTGTCAGGCCGACCGCGCTCGGCGGAGTGGAATTGCGCCCCCAGCGGCCTCTTCGCTGTCGCGTTCGGCCGGGGCGTCGGCGCAGTAGCGTGCCCACGAGTCGGTGAAGTCGGCCCGGCGGTAGCCCTTGGCCTGCCCGGCACCGGGGAACCGCATGGTGTCCGAGCGGATGCCGTACTCCTTGAGCAGACTGCCGAGTTTCATGGCGGTGAGCCCGGTCGCGCCGTACTCTCGCCACGGCGACTCTTCCAGCGCGCGCAAGCGGTGCAGCAGTTCAGCTGTCGGCAAGGCGAGTTCGTCGCCGAACGCCGTGCGGCAGTCGGTGAGCAGGCGTTGCCGGTCGGAGCCTTCGTTGTCCTCGTCGGCAGTGGCGGTGAGGGCGAGCACGGCGGCGCGGGAGCGGTCTCCCCAGGTGCCTCCGGCGTGGTCGGCGACGGCCACGAGTGGTTCCCAGGTGTCGGCGGCGCGGTCTTCCACGGGCATCTCCGGTTCGGCGGTCTCCAATGTGGACAGGTCGGCGCGCAGCCACGCGTGCAGGTTGTCGGCGAGCAGGCGCAGCGCGGGCCGGTCGCGGCGGTGCCGGTAGGGGGCGACGGTTTCACCGGGCGCGCGGCGGCGCATCCGGGCGATGACCGCCCGGTCCTCGATGGTGTCAGGCATGGCCCCGATTCCGGCGAGGGCGGCCATGGCGAAGGTGGGGATGGACTCGACGCGCTGGTTGGTGGCGTCGTAGCGCTTGGCCGGCCGGTTGCGCTGGTGCCCGGCGTTGAGCAGCCCGCGCAGGTCCTCGTTCCCGTCCGCTTTCGGCCCGAAGATCGTGTCCGCCTCGTCCACGAGCAGGGTGGGCGGGTCCTCGGACACCGACCGGTACACAGCGGCCGGGCTACTGTTGACCGTGATGAACGGGTTGTGGCAAGTGGCCTCGACGATGTCGAGCAGCCGCGACTTCCCGCAGCGCTTCTCCGGCGCCCGAATCACCAGCCGGGGCGCATGCGCCCACGCCGGTTGCGCGTGGGTGGCCGCGATCCACAGGGCGATGGCGTCGGCGGTCTCGGGGTTGGGCAGAGCCACGTACCGGGTGAGCGCGGCCCGCAGTGAGTCGAGCAGGGCGGCCCCGTCCAGGGTGGACGGTTCGAGGTCGTAGGTGCCCATTGGTGCTCCCTCGTTGTTCGGCGTGCTGGTGGTCATCAGGCGGCCTCTCGCGTAGCGATCCAGGCGTTAACCCGGGCCCAGGACGCGGCGGCCTGTGCGCGGATCTGGTGCGGCGTCAGGGCGGGTCGGGTGGCGATGGCGCGGCGGCGTTCGAGTTCGGCGTAGGTCGGCGCGGCGGCGAGGGCGCGCCAGTCGGCGGCGGCCGACACGGCGTTCGAGGTCTCCCGCAGCGTGCGGCGGCGGTCCCACTCGACCCATTCGGCAAGGAGTTCGGTGACGTGCGGGCTGGTGGCCAGCAGTCGCCAGGCGGCGGCGTCGAGGGTGAGCGCGCGGTACTCGGTGAAGGGGATGGTGACCCGGGTGGCCGGGCCGGCGGCGGCGGTGGTGTGCGTGGTCAAAGCGGGTCCTCACGTCGGTCACACGGGGTGACGGTGTG
>NZ_JBSFNC010000194.1:0-14534 GCF_053586895.1 Amycolatopsis sp. NPDC003731
TGCCGAACTTCGCGCTCTTCACGCACTGCGGCGTCGACGAAGCGAAGATCGGCGACCGGTTCTACGAGGCCGAGACGCCACTGATCGGCCCGGCGTCGAAGGCCTCGTCCGCGGTGATGCCGCGCCGCTGCATCAGGATGCCCTTGGCCTGGCCGATCACGTCCCGGCTGTCGACCGCCCGGCGCAGGTGCGCCGACTCCAGCTCGGCCGAGGCCACGGCCTGGGTGTGGGTCAGCGCCAGCGATGCGTGCGTCGCCAGCAGCAGCGCGGTGTCGATCGCCCGGGCGTCGAACGCGCCCGGGGTGCGCGAGTAGATGTTGAGCGCGCCGGAAAGCCGCGGCGGCCGGGCGTCCGGGAGGAGCGCGGTGGCCAGTACCGAGTGGAAGCCGTGGCGGGCGGCGGCCGGGCCGAACGCCGGCCAGCGCGGGTCCCGGCCCAGGTCCTGCGACCAGCCGGCGGCCGGGCCGTCCGGGCGGGCCGATTCCACGCAGGGGCCTTCCTGGTGGTCGTACTGCACCTGGTCGAGCCGTTCGGCGATCGGGTCGGTCTCGACCGGGGTGTGGTAGCGGCCGTCGGCGTCGCGCAGGGTGACGCTGACCAGGTCGGCGTCCGGGACGAGCGCGGCCGCGGCCCCGACGACGAGCTTGAGCACCCCGCCGGCGGTCGGCGTCACGTCGAGCAGGGTCCGCGTGAGGTCGGCGAACTGCCGGGCCAGCGGCCCGGGCCGGGGTTCACCGTCCTGCCCGAACCAGGCCCGGTCCCGGGCCCACTCCTCTTCGCCGACGCTCATGGGTCCTCACTGTCTTCCTGCTCGGGGTCGCGACTGCCCATTCAACCCGATGCCGGGGTCCGGAGGGCGGCACGGGCCCGGTCGACGAACCCCGGGCCCGGCCACAGCTGGTCGGCCTGGGGCACCCGGTCGGCGAGGCCGGGGTGCGGCAGCGTCGCCGCGGCTTCGCGGGTTTCGAGGACCTGTCTGCCCAATTCGGTCTGCCGCTCGGGGGAGCAGGTGCGCCGGATCTCGCGCACGGCCGCGGGCCCTTCCTCGCGGACGTGCCGCCGGACGGCCCGGATCAGCCCGCCCAGCAGGCGCTCGAAGCGGGTTTCCTGCGGTCCGGTGCCTTCGAGCTGCCGCATCAGGCCGTCCGCTTCGGCGAGGTCGCCGTCGCCGTCGAGGTAGGGCTCTTCGGCGACGGAGTGCCGGACCAGTTCCGCGATCAGGTGATCGGCGAGGTCCTTGCGGTTCTCCGGGCTGCCCTGGCCGAGCTCGAGCTCGGTGCAGAGCCGGTCGAGCTCGCGGTGGTCGCCGGCGAGGACGGTCGTCAGGTCGGTTGCGGGCTGGTTGCCGTTCATGCACTCTCCTGGTCCGGGCTCGGGTACTGCAGAACCGGATACCCGCTGCCCCGGCGCCGAATCCCGTGTCGGCCCCGCGCCGCTCGGGTACCCATCCGGTGAACCCGGCCCCAGGGAGGACGAACCATGGCAGCGCCGTCGTCGGTGACCGAGCGCGAACGCAAGTACGAGATCGTCGCGGGCAGCGGCGTGCCCCGCCTGATCGGCGTCGGCGGCGTCGAAACCCAGGACGACCCGGTGGAACACGTGCTCGACGCGTCCTATTACGACACCTCGACGTTCCGGCTGGCCCGGGCCGGCATCACCCTGCGGCGACGGGTGGGCGGCCCGGACGCCGGCTGGCACCTGAAGCTGCCGGTGTCGGCCGACGAGCGCCAGGAACTGCAGCTGCCGCTGGGCGGCGACCCGCACAAGGTGCCCGGCCGGCTTCGGCGGCTGGTGCGGGCGTACACGCTGGGGGAGAAGCTGGTGCCGATCGCGCACCTGCGGACCGATCGGTTTTCCCACCGCCTGGCCGGCGCCGACGGGCAGACGATCGCCGTCCTCACCGACGACCACGTGACCGGCGAAGCGGGCGGCGCGACCGCGCGGCTCGACGAGTGGCGTGAACTCGAGCTCGAACTGGACCCGTCGGCGGCGCCGGAGTTGCTCGAGGAGTTCGATCGGGCGTTGACCGAAGCGGGAGCTTCGGCGTCGCCGTGGTCGTCGAAACTGCGCCGGCTCGTCGGCGACCGGGTTCCGGCTGCGCCGCGGGTGGGGAAGAAACCGTCCGCGGGAGAGGTGGTGCTCGCTTCCCTGCGGGAGCACTACGGGCGATTGCGCCGGGCGGACGTCGGCGTCCGGCTGGATGCCGATGACGCGGTGCACCAGATGCGGGTGGCGATCCGGAAGCTGCGGAGCACGCTGCGGACGTTCGATTCGGTGGTCGAGTCCTCGGGGGTTGTCGGCGAACTGCAGTGGCTGGGGCGTCAGTTGTCACCGTTCCGGGACACCGAGGTGGCGGAGGAGCGGCTCCGGGAGCAGCTGGACGAGGTGCCGTCGGAGCTGGTGTTCGGGCCGCTGCGGCAGTTCCTCACCCGGCAGTTCGCCCGGGAGGCGGAGGAAGCGCGGACGCGTGCGCTGGAGGCGTTGACCGGGAAGCGGTATTTGGCGTTGCTGCGGTCGTTGGACGCGCTGCTGGAGGACCCGCCGCTGACCGCGGCGGCGCGCAAGCCGGCGAAGGCCGGCCTGCGGAAGCCGTTGCGGAAGGCCGCTCGGAAGCTGCGCCGCGCCGAGGCCGCGGCTCATGGGGAAGACATCGAGGTGGCCCTGCACGAAGTGCGGAAGAAGGCGAAGCGGGCTCGGTATGCCGCGGACACCGTGAAGCCGGTTTACGGGAAGAAGCTGCGGGCTTGGCGGAAGAACGTGAAGGCTGTTCAGGAGACGCTGGGGGAGCACCAGGACACGGTGGTCGGGCGCGAGGTTCTGCGGCACCTGGCGATCGCCGGGCAGGGGGAAGGGCAGAACACGTTCGCATTCGGGGTGTTGTATGCCCGGGATGAGGGGCGGGCTCGGGAGTTGCGGTCGGGTTTCCGGAGGGAGTGGCGGCGGCTTCGGAAGGGGGATCGGCCGGGGTGGCTCGGGTGAGGCCGGCTGTTCGGCTGCTGGGATGAGTCCGGGGGTGAAGCTCTGGCGGGTGGGGGCTGCCGGGGTGAGTTCGGGCGGTGAAGCTTTGGCGGGTGGGCTACCGGGATGAGCCCGGGCGGTGAAGCGCTGCCGTTGTGGGCTCTGCCGTTTGAGCGCTGCCGTTTTGAGCTCTGCCGGGCTGATGCTCGTGGGGTGATCCTGCCTGGGTGATTCCCCGCCGGCCCGAACGCTCGATTGTTCAACGGCCGACAGACCGCGTCAAGGCGGGAAAGCGTGCCTTGACCCGGTCTGTCGGCCGCTGATTCGGCTGCGTATCGGGTCGGCAGGGGGGTGTGGCCGGAACGGTGCCTTTGTCTTGCTGCCGGGCTTGGGGCGCCGGTTTTGGAGAAGGCCGCAGGCTGCGAGACTGCGGGGCCGTGGTCGTGGGGCCGTGGGCCGTGGGGCCGTGGGGCCGTGGAGCCGCGGGGCCGTGAGCTCGGGCCGTGGGGCTGCAGAGCCGCAGAGCCGCGGGGCCGTGGGACCGCGAGCCGTGGGGCCGTGGGCCGCGCGCTGCGGCCTGCGGCCTGCGAACCCGGGCTGGAGGCGCGGGCGCACTTACCGAGCGACAGCGCGGCCGCCTCCGGCAACCGGCCGTTCCCCTCAACCCTCGCCGGTGAGCTTTCCGCGGAGCTGCTCCAGCGTCTGCGACAGCAGGCGGGATACGTGCATCTGGGAAATGCCCACCCGGTCCGCGATCTGCGTCTGGGTCAAGCCGCCGAAGAACCTCATCACCAGGATGGCTCGCTCGCGCTTGGGGAGTTCCTGCAGCAACGGCTGGAGGGCCTCGTGGTTCTCCACCATCGCCATCTCGTGGTCCGGCTCGCCCATCGTGTCCGCCAGGGACAACGCCTCCGCGTCGTCGTGGACTGGCTTGTCGACCGAGAGTGCCTGGTACGCGTTGCCCGCCAGCAGGCCCTCGCGGACCTCGTCGACGTCCAGGTTCAAGTGCTCCGCCAGCTCCGTCGGCGTCGGGGCGCGGCCCAGGCGCTGGGACAGCACCGCCGATCCCTGGCTCAACGACAGGTGCAGCTCCTTCAGCCTGCGGGGGACCCGGACCGACCAGCCCGTGTCGCGGAAGTGCCTGCGGACCTCGCCCATGATCGTCGGCACCGCGAACGACAGGAAGTCGTGGCCGCGGGACGGGTCGAAGCGGTCGACCGCGTTGATCAAGCCGATCCGGGCCACCTGGACCAGGTCCTCGCGGGGCTCGCCGCGGCCCGAGAACCGCGTGGCGATGTGCTCGGCCAGGGGCAGCAGCTCGGTCACCAGCTTGCTGCGGACCACCTCCCGGCGGGGGTCACCGGGGTCGAGGCCACCCAGTTCCTCGAACAGCGGTTCGCAGTGGGCATATTCGTCCGGGCGGTGGAGGAGGGTTTTGCGCTCGCTGCTCACGCGCTCGTTCCCGGGTTGAGCACCAGCTCGATCGTCACGATGCCCGCACCCCCACCAGGCAGCGCGTCGCAGTGCGCGGTCACCGACCGGCTCAGCGTCGTCAGGACGTGCCAGCCGAACGTGCGGTCGCTCGGCGGCCGCGGGTCGGTCGAGCGGGTCGAAACGATGACGTGCAGGCCGTCGGGGGCCAGGCGGAAGCGGCACTGCAGCTGCGAGCCGAGCTCCGCCAGCTGGACGAGCTGCGCGCACGCCTCGTCGACCGCCATCTTGGCGTCGGCGATGGCGTCGAGCCCGAAGTCCGCGCGCGAGACCACGCCGTGCGTGAGCATCCTGACCAGCGGGATCTGCTCCGCCATCGCGGGGAGCCGCAGCTCGACGAGTTCGTCGAGCAGCTCGTCGACGGTCGGCTTGCCGCCGAACGAGCTGTCGCTTCGAGTTTCTTCCATGCGGGAGGTACTACCCATCCGGTGTAATGCTGACACTTCGTGATCAGGCGTTTCGGGAATGGTCACCGGCCCAGCGCCCGTTCGAGTTCCTTCTTGGTCATCTTCGAGCGGCCGTTGATGTTCTTCTTTTTAGCTTCGTTGTACAGCTGGTCCTTCGTCGGGCCACCGGGGCCCTTGCGGTTGCCGGACCGTTCGCCGCCGCGCTGCTGGGGCGATTTGTCCTTCAGTGACGTCTTGCTGGCCTGCCGGGACTCACCCGATTGCGCACGGTTCTTGTTCACCGTCCGTGCCGCGATCTCCTTAGCCCGTTTCGTGCTCGCGCCGCGGTCCTCGGCCGAGTCCTTGATGTGCTCGTACTGGCGTTCGCGCTTGCCGCTCCACGACTGAGGCATGCCGGCTCCCTTCGTCTCGCGGGGTGAGTACCCGCTTGATCGCGGGGCAAACGTCACGGCCGCGGTGGTTACTGCCTGCTCCTCACGGGTACGCGGAGGGCCGATGGAGAGGAGGGGCCGATGCGGATCGGCTACACCCTGATGACCGAGCAGGCCGGCCCGGGCGACCTGGTCCGGTTCGCCGCCGGTGCGGAACGGGCCGGCTTCGACTTCGAGGTCATGAGCGACCACTACTCGCCCTGGCTGGACGAACAGGGCCACGCGCCCTACGCCTGGGCCGTGCTGGGCGCCGTCACCCAGGTGACCGAGCGCGCCGAGCTGATGACCTACGTGACCTGCCCGACCATGCGCTACCACCCGGCGGTGGTGGCCCAGAAGGCGGCGACCGTGCAGGCGCTCTCGGGCGGCCGGTTCACCCTCGGCCTCGGGGCGGGGGAGAACCTCAACGAACACGTCATCGGCCGGGGCTGGCCGCCGGCCAACGTCCGGCACGAAATGCTCGCCGAGGCCGTGCAGATCATTGGCGGCCTCTTCGACGGCGGCTACTTCGACTACGAGGGCAAGCACTTCCGCGTCGACTCGGCGAAGCTGTGGGACCTGCCGGAGAAGCGGACGCCGATCGGCGTCGCCGTCTCCGGTTCGCAGTCGATCCGGCGGTTCGCCCCGGTCGCCGACGCGATGATCGCCGTCGAGCCGAAGGCGGAGCTGTCCCAGGAGTGGGACGCGACGAAGCTGGGCGGTGCGCCGAGCCGCAAGATCGGGCAGCTGCCCGTGTCCTGGGGCACCGACCGCGACGCCGCCGTCAAGCGCGCGCACGAGCAGTTCCGCTGGTTCGCCGGTGGCTGGAAGGTCAACGCCGAGCTGCCGGGACCGGCCGGGTTCGCCGGGGCGACCCAGTTCGTCCGCGAGGACGACGTCGCCGGCTCGATCCCGTGCGGCCCCGACGTCGAGCCGATCGCCGAAGTGGTGCAGGAGTTCGAGAAGGCGGGCTTCACCGACGTCGCGCTCGTCCAGATCGGCGGTGACCAGCAGGACGGCTTCCTCGACTTCGCCGAGAAGGAGCTGCTCCCGGCCCTGCGCGGCTAAGCCGGTGCGGGGGCGGGCCGCCGTTCGGCGAGCGTGAGACGGTGGTCCGCCCCGGTCACCCGCAACGCCCGCCGGACCACCGGGTTCGTCCCGGTGACCACGAGCAGCTCGGTGCCGCCCTGCCCGGCCTGCAGCCCCGCGTGCAGCAGCACCCGGATCCCCGCCACACCGAGGAAGTCCACTTCGGACAGGTCGACCACCAGCCGTTCCGGCGTCGCCCACAGGCGGTCGGACAGCAGTGAGGCGAGGTCGCCGGAGGTCACGCTGTCGAGGTCGCCGCGCGCGGTCACCAGAACGGCGTGCGGAGCGGGCCACGCCGTGCGCAGCCGCAAGCTGGAGCGGGATTTCATGCCGGTTCGCCACCGTCCTGATGCGGCGCGGCCGCAGCGCCGCGCTCGGGGAGTTCGAGCGGCTGCTGGTTGAACCGTGCACCCGAGACTAACCCTGCGCCGACCGCCCGCAACCGTCGTTGCTCCGAACGGGCGTGCGGCGCGCCGCGGTGGTGACCGCTCGTGCCCGGACTGACCGGGATGCAGTAATCTCGCGCTGGACCCGTTAAAGCGCTAGCGGCCCACTAGTGGCGCGCGCCCGGGTCCCCCCTGGTTGAGAGCGCCCTGTCGAAAGAAGGAGGGGCGTCACCAGGATGACGGGCGGCCATGAGCAGCTCACCGCGCGGCTGGACGAAGTCACGCTCGCGATGGAGTCGCTGACCGCGATGCTGGACAGCGAGCTCGACCTCGGCCAGATGCTGCAGGCGGTGTGCGACCACGTCGTGCAGGTGGTTCCGGGGGCGGACATGGCCAGCATCACGCTGGTGCGCGACGGCGTGCCGGAAACCGTGGCCAGCACCGACCAGCGGGCGGTCAACTTCGACCGCGAGCAGTACCGCATCGGCGACGGCCCGTGCCTGCGCGCGGCCGAGACGGGCCAGCCGGTCCGCGTCGGCGTCGGCGCGGTCGGGGACCTGTGGCCGCAGTTCGTGACCTCGGCCGAGCAGCTGGGCGTGGCGAGTTTCCTCGCGGCCCCGCTGACGGTGGACGAGGACATGTCGGGCGCGGTGAACCTCTTCGGCTTCGGCGAGCACGGCTTCAGCGAGCTCGGCACCAAGATCCTCGAGCTGTACACGGCGACGGTGGTGTTCGGCCTGCGCAGCGCCCGGCGGTACTTCGCGGCGCGGGAGCTGGTCGACCAGCTGAACCGGGCGCTGGAGACCCGCGCGGTGATCGACCAGGCCAAGGGGATCCTGATGGCGGCCCACCGGATCACGGCGGAGGAAGCGTTCCAGCGGCTGGTGAAGCGCTCGCAGGACGGCAACCGCAAGCTCCACGAGGTGGCGGCGGAGTTCGTGGCGGCGGTGGCCACGACGACGGCTTGAGCCGGTCGCGGCAGGGCGGTCAGCCGGCCGGGACTTCGTCCGGGGGTGCGTCGGACTCGATCGGGGCCGGTGGGGGTTCCGGGCGGTGCTTGCCGCGCTGGCACGTCGTGCAGACCAGGGTGCGGCCCAGCACCGTGCCGTCGTCGGCCACCACCTGGGCCACGTGCATCGTCGGAAACCCGCACACCTCGCACGGCAGCGAGCCGTCGTCGCGGCTGATGCGGAGCTGGGTGCCCATCCGGCCTCCTGGTGTGACGTGGGTCTCACCACCTTGCCCGTGTCCAGGCCGGGACCTGGCTGAATTCACTCGTTCGGCCTAGTCGGCCCGGATCTTGGGTGACGGCCGTGTCGCCCGTCGTGATCCTGGGTAACCCGCCCGCGAACGGGAACGGGATTGCCGGAGGGGAGCGGAACATGCGAGACAAGCGGAACGACCTGCGGCCGGTGTCGGACCTCCTGGTCGACGGCGACTCACCGGAACTGGAGCGCACGCGCCACAAGGCCGCGCTGGCCGTGGCGGCGCGGGCCAAGGACCCGGAGGACTGCGCGCGGCTGCTGGACATGCTCGGGCTGCACCGGAGCGGTCAGCGCAGCACCGACGTCGCCTGAGGCGGGGAGGACGACATGGCCCGGCCGGTCTGGAGCGGCGCGCTGAGCCTGGGACTGGTCACCGTGCCGGTGGAGCTGTACCCGGCGGTGGCCGACCACACGATCCACTTCCACCAGTTCGAACGCGGCACGTCGGACCGGATCCGCAACCGCCGGGTCAACGAGCGGACCGGCGAAGAGGTCACCCAGGGCGAGATCGTCAAGGGCTACGACCTCGGCGGCGGCGACCACGTGCTCGTCGAACCGGACGAGCTGGACGAGATCGCCCCCGAGCGGTCGCGCCGGATCGACATCGAGCAGTTCGTCGAGCTCGACGAGATCGACCCGTGGTTCTTCGACAAGACCTACTGGCTCAAGCTGGCGAAGGAGGACTTCGCCAAGGCGTACGGCCTGCTGCTGCAGGCGATGGACCGCAGCGAGAAGGCCGGCGTCGCGAAGTTCGTGCTGCGCGGCAAGGAATACCTCGCCGCCGTCCGGGCCGGGGAAGACGTCATGGTGCTCAACACGCTGCACTTCGTCGCCGACCTGCGGAAGCCGAAGGACGTCATGGGCAAGCTGCCGCAGCTGCCGAAGCCGCGGCCCAAGGAGCTCGACATGGCCCTCGCGCTGGTCGACGAGATGACCGCGCCGTGGAAGCCCGAGGACTACCGCGACGAGTACTCCAAGCGCGTCGAAGAGCTGATCAAGGCGAAGGAAGCCGGCAAGGAGATCGCCCACGAAGAAGAGCCGGAGCCTTCCGCCGACGTCGTCGACCTGTTCGAAGCCCTGTCGCGCAGCGTGAAGAACCGCAAGAGCGGCGGCAAGGAACCGAAGAAGAAGGCCGCGAAGAAGCCCCCGCTGTCGGAGCTGTCGAAGTCCGATTTGGACAAGCTGGCCCGAGAGCAGGGCGTGAAGGGCCGCTCGAAGATGACGCGTGCCCAGCTCGAGAAGGCCCTGAAGGCGTCGTGACCGGCCCTGGCTGGCGCGAGCCGACCCTGGCCACGCTCACCGACCGGCGGTTCTCCGACGAGGACTGGAACTTCGAACGCAAGCTGGACGGCGTCCGCGCGATCTGCGTGCGCGACGACGGCCCGCCGACGCTCTATTCGCGCAACCACAAGGTGATGGACAACGCCTACCCGGAGCTCGTCGAGGCCCTCGCCGCCCAGGGCGGCCCGCGGTTCGTCGCCGACGGCGAGATCGTCGCCTTCGACGGCGCCAACACCAGCTTCGCCGCGCTGCAGCCCCGGATCCACATCAGCGACCCCGCGCGGGCCCGGGCCACCGGCGTGCGCGTCTACTACTACCTGTTCGACCTGCTCTACTTCGACGACCAGGACACGACGGTCCTGCCGCTGCGGCAGCGGAAGGCGCTGCTGCGGGACGCCTTCGACTTCGCCGACCCGCTCCGGCTGTCGTCCCACCGCAACACCGAAGGCGAAAAGTTCTTCGCCGAGGCCTGCCGACGCGGCTGGGAAGGGGTCATCGCCAAACGGGCCGACGCGCCCTACCACCACGGGCGGTCACCCGACTGGCTGAAGTTCAAGTGCGCGCAGGGGCAGGAACTCGTCATCGGCGGCTTCACCGACCCGCAGGGCGCCCGGCACGGCTTCGGCGCGCTCCTGCTGGGCTACCACGAAGACGGTGCGCTCCGGTACGCCGGCAAGGTCGGCACCGGCTTCGACGAGCAGCTCCTGACGTCGCTGCACGCGCAGCTGCGGGCGCGGGAGACGGCTCGGTCGCCGTTCGCCGGGCCGGTCAAGGAGCCGGGCGCGCACTGGGTGCGTCCCGAGCTGGTCGCGCAGATCGGCTTCTCCGAGTGGACGCGGGACGGGCGGCTGCGGCACCCGCGGTTCGCCGGGCTGCGCGAGGACAAGAAGGCCGCGGACGTCGTACGGGAGCGCGCGTGAAGACTTCTCACCCGGACAAGGTGTTCTACCCCGAGGACGGCCTGACCAAGGGTGACGTCGTCGAGTACTACCGCGCCGTCGCCGACGTCATGCTGCCGCACCTGCGCGGCCGCCCCCTGACCCTGCGGCGCTACCCCGACGGCATCGGGAAGCAGGGCTGGTTCCAGAAGCACCCGGGGGAGCACTTCCCGGATTCGATCCGCGTCGAGCGCGTTCCCCGCAGCGGCGGCGGCACCGACGAGTACGTCGTGTGCGAGGACGCCGGAACCCTGGAGTACCTGGCGAACCAGGGAACCGTGGAGTTCCACGTCTGGTTGTCCACTGTGGACGCCCCGGACCGCCCGGACCGGCTGGTGCTCGACCTCGACCCGCCGGACGGCACGCCGGTCGCCGAGCTGCGCGCGGTCGCGCGGCGCATCCGCGACCACTACGAGCGGGCCGGCCTGACGGCGTTCGTCCAGGCCACCGGCGGCCGCGGGTTCCACGTCCTCGCGCCGCTGGACGCGAAGTCGGACACCGAGACCGTGCTGGCGCTGTCGCGCGCCCTCGCCGACCGCGTCGCCGGCGACGACCCCGATCGGCTGACCACCGCCCAGCGCAAGGAAAAGCGCGGCGACCGGATCTTCCTGGACGCCAACCGCAACGGGTACGCGCAGACGTTCGTGGCCCCGTACTCGCTGCGCGCCCGCCCCGGGGCGGCGGCCGCGACCCCGCTGGACTGGCACGAGCTGGGGAAGGCGGACCCGGACGGCTGGGCGCTGGGCAAGGAGAAGCAGCGGCTGGCCCGCAAGGAGGATCCCTGGCGGAACCTCGACGAGCACGCCGGCTCGGCCGAGAAGGCTTTGAAGAAGCTCACCCGATGAGCTTGCCCGCGGCTTTCAGGTCGGCGACGAAAGCCGCGTAGGCCTCATCCCGGTCGGGGGCCCGCAGCACCGCCGAGGGGTGGACCGTCGCCATCGCCGACGGCACCAGCTCGGCCAGCTCCGGCGGCGGTTCCAGGGGCTCGCCCCGGTGGGCGGTCAACCGGAACTTCGGTCCCAGCAGCGCCTGCGCGGCCGTCGCGCCCAGCAGCAGCACCAGGTCCGGGTGCACCGCACGCAGTTCCGACAGCAGCCACGGGCGGCACGCGACCACCTCGGTGCGGCCCGGCTTCTGGTGGATGCGGCGCTTCCCCTCGCGCTTGAACTTGAAGTGCTTGACCGCGTTGGTGACGTACAGGGCACCACGGTCGAAGCCGGCTTCCTCGAAGGCGCGGTCCAGCAGCTTCCCGGCGGGGCCCACGAAGGGCTCGCCGGCGAGGTCCTCCTTGTCGCCCGGCTGCTCGCCGACGACGAGCACCTTCGCCCCGGCCGAGCCCTCGCCGAAGACCGTCTGCGTGGCGTCCTGGTACAGGTGGCACCCCTGGCAGCCGGACGCCGCCGACCGCAACCGGGCGAGGTCGGTGGTGTCCGGCGGCTCGACACCGCGGGAATCCGGCATGTGCGGCGAAATTCCCGGTCCGGGCCGCGGGTAAACGTGCCCGGCCCGGGTAGCCGCAGGACAACCGCACTGGAGAAAGGAGTTCACGATGACCACCGCACGCGACATCATGACGTCGGACGCGACCTGCGCCCGTGAGTCGGACACCGTGCACGACGCCGCGGTCACCATGGCGCAGAAGGGTGTCGGCGCCCTGCCGATCTGCGGTGAGGACAACCGCCTGAAGGGCATGATCACCGACCGCGACATCGTGGTGAAGGTCCTGGCCGAGGGCAAGGACCCGCGGGCGCTGCACGTCGGCGAGCTCGCCCAGGGCGAGGTCGTGACGATCGGCGCGGACGACGACGCCCAGGAGATCCTGCGCACGATGTCCGAGCACCGCGTCCGCCGGCTTCCGGTGATCGACGGGCACGACCTGGTCGGCATCGTCGCCCAGGCCGACGTGGCCCGGGCGCTGTCCAACCCGACCGCCGGCGAGCTGGTCGAGGCCCTGTCCTACGACTGACCCGGCGTCTCGACGCAGTACGGCCGCCCCCGGCGCGAGTTTCCGGGGGCGGCCGTACCGCGGTGTGCGTCAGGGGGTGACGGCACCGTCCTCAGTGGACTCATGGGCCGCCTCGGCGCGGGCGATGTGCCAGGCCACCAGCGCGCCCGCGCCCACCGTGCCCCAGAGCACCAGCACGGCGTCCCGCGCGAACAGCCCGACGAGCAGCATCACCACCGCCGTGATGTCGCAGAGCACCAGCAGCAGGGGCCACCGCCGGGGCGAACGCAGCTTGCGGCCGCTGAAGGCGGCGGCGAACGCGGGATCGCTCGCTTGGAGCTCCGCTTCGATCTCGCGCAGGGCGTGGCGTTCACGATCCGGGAGCATGGGGGCCTCCTCGCCTCGGCTATCGCGGGGATACCCGTTTTCCGCCGCGCCGAAGCACCGGAATCAGTGGTTGTCGCGGGGAATTCCCTTCGTCGCCGCGATGCGCTGGTAGGCCACGGCGGGCCGCAGCACCATGCCGTCGCAGAGCTGGTCGGTCATCGACCGCTGGATCTCCTGCCACGGCGTCTGCGATTCCGGCACCGGGTACCCGCCCGCCTCGGCCAGTTCCCGGTGGCGCCGCGCGAGTTCGTCGTCGGGGATCAGCACGTCGGCGGTGCCGGCGCCGAGGTCGATCCGGACCCGGTCGCCGGTCCGCAGCACGGCGAGGCCGCCGCCCGCCGCGGCCTCGGGGGAGGCGTTGAGGATCGACGGCGACCCGGAGGTGCCCGACTGGCGGCCGTCGCCGAGGCAGGGCAGCTCGTGCACGCCGCGCTTGATCAGCTCGGCGGGCGGGCGCATGTTGACCACCTCCGCCGAACCCGGGTAGCCGAGCGGGCCGGTGCCGCGCATGACCAGCAGCGAGTGCTCGTCGACGCCGAGGTCCGGGTCGTCGATGCGGGCGTGGTAGTCCTCGGGACCGTCGAACACGACCGCGGTGCCCTCGTAGACCCCGCCGGCCAGGTACCGTTGCCGGAACTCCGGCGAGATCACGCTGGACTTCATGATCGCCGCGTCGAACAGGTTGCCCTTCAGTACCAGGAAGCCGGCGTCGGGGGTGAGGGCGGTGTCGAACGTCCGGATGACGTCCCGGTCGCCGGCCTCGGCGGTGCGGCAGTTGTCGCCCAGGGAGCGGCCGTTGACGGTGGGCGCGTCCTCGTGGATCAGGCCGTGCCGCATCAGCTCGTGCACCACGGCCGGGACACCGCCCGCGCGGTGGAACTCCTCGCCGAGGTACTTGCCCGCGGGCTGCAGGTCGACCAGCAGCGGGACGGCGTGGCCGAGCCGCTGCCAGTCGTCGAGGGGCAGGTCGACCCCGATGTGCCGGGCGATCGCGCCGAGGTGGATCGGGGCGTTGGTCGAGCCGCCGATCGCCGAGCTCACCACGATGGCGTTCTCGAAGGCCGCGCGCGTCAGGATGTCCGACGGCTTGAGGTCTTCGCGGACCATCTCGACGATCCGCAGCCCGGTCCGGTAGGCCATCCGCGCGCGGTCGCGGTGCGGGGCCGGGATGGCCGCGCAGCCGGGCAGGCTCATCCCGAGGGCTTCGGCGAGCGCGTTCATCGTCGACGCCGTGCCCATCGTGTTGCAGTGCCCGGGGGAGGGCGCGGACGACGCGACGAGCTCCATGAACCCGGCGTCGTCGATCTCGCCGGCGGCGAGCAGTTCCCGCGCCTTCCAGATGATGGTGCCCGAGCCGGTGCGCTGCCCGTCGAACCAGCCGTTGAGCATCGGGCCACCGGACAGCACGATGGCCGGGAGGTCCACGGTCGCGGCGGCCATCAGGCACGCCGGGGTGGTCTTGTCGCAGCCGGTGGTGAGCACGACACCGTCGATCGGGTAGCCGTAGAGCGTTTCCACCAGGCCGAGGTAGGCGAGATTGCGGTCCAGGGCCGCGGTCGGGCGCTTGCCGGTCTCCTGGATGGGGTGGACCGGGAACTCGATCGCGATCCCGCCGGCCTCGCGGATGCCCTCGCGGGTCCGGTCGGCCAGCTGCAGGTGGTGGCGGTTGCAGGGGGTGAGATCGGAGCCGGTCTGCGCGATGCCGATGATCGGCTTGCCGGACTGCAGCTCCTCCCGGGTCAGGCCCCAGTTCTGGTACCGCTCGAGGTAGAGCGCGGTCATCCCGGGGTCGGCGGGGTTGTTGAACCAAGCTTCGCTGCGCAGTCCCATACCGGCCAGTCTGGCAACGGCGGTTCCGGAATGCACGCCCCGCGAATGCCGCGCCGGCGGCGATGCCGTCCGGGTCCAGTTCGCCGAGTTCGGTGAACAGCGTGCGGCCGTCGTGGTCCTTCTTGCCGATGATCCGCGGCGCGTTTG